>CALGKJ010000014.1 GCA_937930535.1 uncultured Clostridia bacterium | reverse complement strand
AGCTTTATAAATTCGATTGGATCTTGAGCTATTATCTTTGGTACTATTACCAGCTTGCCTCCATATAGTAGTGCGCCGTACATTTCCCATACTGAGAAGTCAAAGCTCATGGAGTGGAACATTGTCCATGCATCACTGCTGCTAAAGTCAAATTGTATTTTGTCATTGAACATCAGTCTTACTACGTTTTTGTTTATTATCATTGCACCCTTTGGCTTGCCAGTAGTACCTGATGTGTATATTATGTATGCCAGATTTTCTGGTGTGCATACTGTATCCAAGTTCTCAGCATCACCTGTATAGATGCTTTCATCCTCCAGATCAATTGTAACCAGCTTTTCCTTGTTAGCTTCTGAAAGCTGTATATTATTGCTGCTTCCCTTAGTCAGCAGCATTTTCGCTCCGCTGTCCTCAAGCATAAAGTTAATGCGTTCTTCTGGATACATTGGGTCTATTGGAAGATAAGCTCCCCCTGCCTTAAGTATAGCCATTATGCCCACTATCATTTCTACTGAACGTTCCAGTATTATACCTACTATTGATTCTGCTCCAACACCATTATTTCTTAGTACATGTGCTGCTTGATTTGCTTTTTGGTTCAGCTCTCTATAGGTTATATACTGGTTTTCAAAGGCAACTGCTATATTGTCAGGGGTTCTTTCTGCCTGCTCTTCAAATAGCTGCTTTATAGTTTTGGTGCTTGGGTAATCTGATGCTGTATTATTGAAATCTACAAGTATCTGCTGTCTTTCTTTCTCAGACATTATGTCAATCTCTGCCAACCTTTGTTCTGGATTGTTTACTATGCTTGATAATAGATTTTTAAAGTTTATTATCATTCTTTGTATTGTGTCCTCTTTAAACAGCTTGGTGCAGTATTCAAAATTAAAATCTATTTTATCATTGTTTTCTACTGCGGTTAGTGTCATATCAAATTTAGATATTTTACTCTTAAATTCATAGGGTTTGAACAGTAACCCTTCTATTTCCAGCTCTACACTATCCATATTTTGAAGTACAAACATTACGTCAAACAGTGGGTTTCTACTCATGTTCCTTTCTAAAGCCAGTTTTTCTACCAGTTCTTCAAACTGATAATCTTGATTCTCGTAGGCATCTAATGCATTTTCCTTTACTTCCTTTAAGAACTCTCTAAAGGTCTTTTGTGCATTCGGATAGTTTCTCATTGCAAGCGTATTAACAAACATTCCTATGATGTTCTCTAAATCTGCATGGGGTCTTCCTGCTATTGGTGAGCCTACTATTATGTCTTCTTGTCCGCTGTATTTTGACAATAATATATTAAAGGCAGCTAATAATACCATGTACATGGTTGCTCCTGTTTCTCTTGCTATTGCTCTTAGAATTTCTGTAAGCTCTCTGTCTAGCTCAAAGCCTATTCTGCCTCCTTCAAAGCTTTGTATTGCTGGTCTTTGGTAGTCTATCGGAAGATTTAATACTGGTATTTCTTCACTGAATCTATTCAGCCAGTACTCCTCCTGTTTTTTTATGCTTCCGCTTCTAAACAGTTCATTCTGCCATTCTGAAAAATCCTTGTACTGTATCCTGATCGTTGGCAATTCTTCTCCTGCATATAATCTGCAGAACTCATTAACTAATATGCTATTGGATACTCCGTCAGATATAATGTGGTGCATGTCATACATTAATATATGTCTCTCCGGGTGTACTTTAATAAGTGCTACTCTCAAAAGAGGTGCTTTAGATAAATCAAAGGCCTGTATAAAGCTTGCAATTACTGTTTCTACTTCTTTATTTTCTTTTGCTTCGTGCTGCTCTATTTGCAGTTCTGCTTCTTTTTGTATCTTTTGAATTATACCTTCTTCAGATACCTCAAAGCTGGTTCTGAAAGCTTCGTGTCTATCTACCAGATTTTTGAAGGTTTGATCTAATCTTTCCACATCAAGCTCACCCTGTAATTCCAGTACTCCGGGCATATTATAGCTGGTGTCTTCTTTATCAAACTGCTGTAGTGTGTATATTCGCTTTTGTGCAGATGAAGCTTTATAGTACTCTTTTTCTTCTATTGGCTGTATATGTGTGTATATGCTTTCTTTATTGTTCTTTATATATTCTGATATCCCTTTTATTGTAGGGAATACAAATATTTCTCTTAAAGGTACTTCCACATTAAGCAGCTTATGTACCTTAGCTACTAAGCTTGTTGCTTTTAGTGAATGTCCTCCCAGTTCAAAGAAGCTGTCGTTTATCCCTATCCGCTCTACTCCCAATACTTCCTTCCATATGTCCGCGAGCTTTTCCTCAGTGCTGTTTCTTGGTGCTTCATATTCTACGTTGGTTATCCTATTTCTGTCAGGTTCTGGCAGTGCCTTTCTGTTTATCTTTCCGTTTGAAGTAAGAGGCAGTTTGTCCAGTCTTATAAAGTATGATGGTATCATATAGTCGGGAAGATTTTTTAATAAGTATGCTCTTAACTCTCCTATTGATGATTCTGTTTCTGCTACTATGTAAGCACATAAAAACTTGTCGCCTCTTACGTCCTCTTTTGCCAGCACTACAGCTTCCTTTATTGCCATATGCTTCATCAGCTTGCTTTCTATTTCTCCCAGCTCTATTCTGTGTCCTCTTATCTTTACCTGATGGTCTATTCTTCCCAGATATTCCATCTCTCCATTTGCTAGGAACTTTGCAAGGTCTCCTGACCTATATAGTCTTTCACTGGGTACATATGGGTTTTCTACAAACTTTTCATTTGTAAGTTCAATTCTGTTCAGATATCCTCTGCATACACCATCTCCGCCAACACATAGTTCTCCTGCTACACCTATTGGCAGCAGCTTTAGATTCTTGTCCATTATGTAGGTTCTGAGTGTAGGTATAGGTATACCTATATTGCTTATATTGGCTTCTATTTCTGCTTCTGTAATTTCCTTAAAGGTTACGTGTACGGTAGTTTCTGTAATACCATACATGTTAATCAGCTTTGTTTCTGGATATTTCTTTCTCCAATCCTTTAACATGGCTGGCTTTAGTGCTTCTCCGCCAAACACTACATATCTTATGCAAAGCTCCTTCTCTGGATATGCTGTTTCTTTGCTTACTACATTGGAGAAGGCTGTAGGAGTTTGATTCAGCACAGTTATCTTCTCTTTTTTCATAAGCTTTATAAATTCCATTGGGTCTTGTGCTATTATTTTTGGTACTATTACCAGCTTGCCGCCGTATAGCAGTGCACCGTACATTTCCCATACCGAGAAGTCAAAGCTCATGGAGTGGAACATTGTCCATGCATCACTGCTGCTAAAGTCAAATTGTATTTTGTCATTGAACATCAGTCTTACTACGTTTTTGTTTGTTATCATTGCACCCTTTGGCTTGCCTGTAGTACCTGATGTGTATATTATGTATGCCAGATTTTCTGGTGTGCATACTGTATCCAAGTCAGCAGTATCACCTTTATAGATGCTTGCATCCTCTAAATCTATAGTAATCAGCTTTTCCTTGTTAGCTTCTGAAAGCTGTATATTATTGCTGCTTCCCTTAGTCAGAAGCATTTTCGCTCCGCTGTCCTCAAGCATAAAGTTAATGCGTTGTTCTGGATACATTGGGTCTATTGGAAGATAAGCTCCCCCTGCCTTGAGTATAGCCATTATGCCAACTATCATTTCTACTGAACGTTCCAGCAGTATACCTACTATTGATTCTGCTCCAACACCATTATTTCTTAATATATGGGCTGCTTGATTTGCTTTTTGGTTTAGCTCTCTATAGGTTATATACTGGTTTTCAAAGGCAACTGCTATATTGTCAGGTGTTCTTTCTGCCTGCTCCTCAAATAGCTGCTTTATAGTTTTGGTGCTTGGGTAATCTGCTGCTGTATTATTGAAGTCAAACAGTATCTGCTGTTTTTCTTTTTCAGACAATATGTCAAGCTCTGCTAGTTTTTGCTCTGGATTATCCACTATACTTGACAATAAATTTTTAAAGTTAATTATCATTCTTTGTATTGTGTCTTGCTTAAACAGCTTGGTGCAATATTCAAAAACAAAGTCTATTTTATCATTGTTTTCTATTGCGGTTAGTGTCATATCAAACTTGGATATTTTACTCTCAAATTCATAGGGTTTGAATAATAACCCTTCTATTTCCAGCTCTGCACTATCCATATTCTGAAGTACAAACATTACATCAAATAGTGGATTTCTGCTCATATTCCTTTCTGATACCAGTTTTTCCACCAGCTCTTCAAATTGATAGTCTTGATTTTCATATGCTGATAATGCACCTTCTTTTACTGATTTTAAAAACTCTATAAAGGATAATTCTCCTTTAGGCTGATTGCGCATTGCCAGCGTATTGACAAACATCCCTACTATTTGCTGTAAATCTACGTGCCCTCTGCCGGATATCGGTGAGCCTACTACTATATCCTCTTGTCCTGTGTACTTTGACAGCAGTACATTATATGCCCCCATCAGTAGCATATACATTGTTGTTTTTGTTTGCTTTGTCAGCAGTCTTAGCTTTTCTGTCAGGCTTTCATCAATATCAAACCGCAAGCTTGCACCTTCAAAGCTTTGCACTGATGGCCTCGGATAGTCTGTAGGCATATTAAGTACTGTTATTTCTTCCTGTGAATCCTTTTTCCCGAATACATTCAGCCAGTACTCTTCCTGCTTATTTATTTCTTCTCTGCCGTAAGTCTCTCCGCATAATAGCTTACTTTGCCATTCGGAATAATCCTTGTATTGTATTCTTAATGGCTTCAGCGATTGTCCTGAATATGCTGTTATAAACTCTCTTGCAATTATGGACATAGATGTACCATCGGAAATAACATGATGCATGTCCATAAACAAAACGTATTTTTCCTCTGAGATAGCTGCTGCATATACTCTTAACAAGGGGGCTTTACTTAAATCAAAGGGCTTTATCAAGCTGTTCAAGTATGATTCCAGCTTATCTTCTTCTATATGTGAGTAGTTAATCTGGAAATCTACAATTTCATGTATACTTTGATAGAACTTTCCGTCAATTAAATGGAAGGAGGTTCTTAATGCTTCCTGCTGTGAAATACTCTGGTTAAGTGCATTTTGAAGCTTCTCCTTATCCAGCTTCCCTTCAATTATGTATGCAAAACTCATGTTATAGTTAGTTGCATTTTTGTCTAGTTCGTTTAGTATCAAAAGTCTTTTCTGGGCTGAAGACACTTCATAATATTCTTTTTCCTCAACTGGCTCTATTTTGTATAAATCTATGGAATTGTTATAATTAAAATACTCTTTATTAAGCCATTGTGAATATTCTTCAACTGTAGGGTTGTTAAAAATTTGGGTATAGGGAATATTTTTTTGTATCAACTCGCTTAAGCTGCCGGATGCTTTAATTGCACTAATGGAGTTGCCTCCCATATCAAAGAAATTGTCCTGTATATTGATTGTATTGTAGCCCAGCGTATCAGCCCATGTTTGCATAACATGGTTCTGTATGTCTGAATAGCCGTTAATCTCTATACTATCCAACTGTTTTCTGCTTTGTTTTGAATTTGCTCTATTTAGTGAGCTGAGAATTTCTGAATCGCATTCAATCCAGCATCTTGTCCGTTCAAAGGGATATGTAGGTATGCTTTCCTTATATGTGCTTTTATACAAACCTTCCCATTTTACATCTGCACCCTCTACATATAGTTGACATAACTTCTGCATTATATCCAGCGTTCTGTTTTGAGCGTTATCATACGGCTTAATAATCTCTTTTGCACTTTTATTTAATTGAAGCTTATCTTTTTCGGTTATTTCACCTTCGTTTTTGTTCTCACTGTTTTTTACTATTTTGTGAGCATAGTAATATATGTCTTTTTCTTTTATATCATCTATTGTTAAGCTGTTAACTGCATTAAGCTTATGCTCCAGCTCATCAATGCTTTTTACTATCAATGCCAGCCTGTACTGATAATGCTCTCTTCCCGTACAAGCTGTATAGCAGATATCCTCCAATCTGCCGGGCTTGGTCTGAATATAGTCCTTGTATTGCTCTACCAAAGCCAGCAATGCTTCCTTTGTTTTCGCAGATATTACCAATGAACAATAATTCCCATTTTCCTGAGATGAAGGCTCTAACTGTCTTTCTGGTGCCTCCTCCAGAACTATATGACAATTATTGCCGCTGAAGCTGTAGGCATTAACTCCGCATCTTCTGGGTGCTTTTGAGGTTTCCCAAGCCGCCAGCTCTGTGTTGACATATACAGGGGATTGATCGAAATTAATAGTGCTGTTAGGCTTTTGATAATTTATAGTGGGCGGAAGCTGTTTATACTTTAAAGCCAGTACTGCCTTTATTAAGCCGGCTATTCCGGCTGCACTGTCAAGATGACCTATATTGCTTTTTACTGTACCGATGGCACAGAATTGCTTGTCATCAGTAAATTTTCTGAGTGCCTTGTTTATTGCAGTCAGCTCTATAGAATCACCAAGCTGTGTGCCTGAGCCAAAGGCTTCTATATAGGTAACAGTTTTAGGCTCAATATTTGCCTGCTTCCATGCGTTTAAAATAGCCTCCTCCTGTGCTGGTGCATGTGGGGCAGTAATACCTGATGAAGTGCCATTCTGACTAATTGCACTTCCTTTTATAACAGCATAAATATTATCCCTATCCTCCAAGGCCTTGTCTAAAGGCTTTAAAAATACAGCGGCTGCACCTTCTCCGAAAACTGTACCGTCTGCACTGTCATCAAATGCACGTACTCTTTGGGATTTTGACTCTATGCCTACCTCATACACACCCTGTATGGGCATAAAGTTTATTCTTACTCCACCAGCTATGGCTTGATCACATTCGCCATTTCTTATGCTCTGACATGCCATATGAACTGCTGTCAAGGATGATGAACAAGCCGTATCTATAAGCATGCTGGGTCCTTTTAAGTCCAGAATATAAGAAATTCTGCTTGCAATAATAGAAGACATGTTTCCTGCAACAGCCATTCCTACGGACTCAGGCTGTGCTTTTATTATATAGCTTTGATAAACAGGCCAGCTGCTGTGTCCCACAAACACTCCTGTCCTTGTGGATTTTATTCTGCTGCCCGCATATCCTGCATCTTCAATAACACTCCATATTGTTTCAAGAAAAATCCGCTGGTTGGGATCCATTAAGCTGGCTTCCTTTGGTGACATCCCGAAAAAATCATAGTCAAATTTATCTATTTCTTTAAGGTACCCGCCCTGATTGTATTTGTATTCTTTATTATTAATACCAGTGCCGTGCATTATGAGGCTTTCTGCATCCCTTACTCTATCAACGGGATAATCAGTAATACAGTCCATCCCGGCTTTTATATTTTCCCAAAATTCATTTATATTATCAGCCATAGGCAGTTTTGCAGCTATTCCGATAATTGCAATATCCTTGGAGCCTTGCACATCCTTCTGCTTTAATATTTTGCTGAGTATTTCTGCAGATACCTTTTTATCTATTTTACCTTCCAGTGTATGTTGTATTATTAACTGCGTCAAATCCTTCAACAACATCATCCTCCACCTAAATATTTTTAGAGTTAAGTTTCAAGTAAAACCGTATTATATACCGCATCCATACCGTCTCCTATTGTACCCGAGCCATACATTAATATCTTGCCTCCGTCTTTTGGGGGATTTTGTTTGATGAAATCCGTAAAATTTCTTATGGTATCTACTTCAGCTAAATGTCCGCCCCTTGATATGTTTTGTGTAAATATCTTATCCATGGATATATCTAAATATTGTGTGTACATATGATACTCTGAATAATTTATGTTTTGCAGTATCATCATATGGATATTATCAAGTGTAAGCTTGTTTTCATTGATAAAATTAATAATAAACTCTTTTCCCTGCTTAGCGATTTCCATTCCGCTTACCTTGGGCGGCATTTTTAAATATTTATAAAAGCTGTAAAGCCCCTGTGATAATGCTGTTCCTCTAATTATCTTTGCCAGCATATTATCATTTTTTCCTACAAGCATAATTCCGGCACCGTCCCCTACAACAGTTGTACCTGTATATCTATCCTCTATATTCCAGCCAAAGCATATAGAAAGTATCAATACATTCCGGGCCTGCCCGCTTTCAACAAGTGCATCGGCTATTTGCAGGGCTTGCAGTGTTGTCACACATTCCTGAACCATTCCAATTATTGATGCTGCCACAAATCCGAAATGCTCCTGCAAATAATATGGAATATATACCCCATCTTTGGTACGGTCATTAGGACTGGTATATAGTATATGAGTGACATCAGAGGCTTGTATATTTTCCTGCTCCAGCATTTTTTCCAGTAATATATCGAATATTTGAATTGGATCCTTTTCATTTTCAATATTTATAGTCATCTGCTTGCTCTGACTTATAAAGCACTCTATAAAGTCTTCATCTCTGGCATGCTTGTGTTTGCTGCATGCTAATATTTGCGATACCTCTATTTCATTTTGCGGTAAATAGTAATCACTATAAATAATTCCAGCCATTTTGCTTCCTCCTTGAAATTTCACTTACTGTCTTTCTAATATCAAACTCTCTATTAATTGCACAAACTTTCTTATTGTTGCATTTTCAAAGAATAAGTATATTGGGATTTCCACATTATATTTTTTTCGCACCTTTGAAATAATAGCCGTAGCCAGCAATGAATAGCCTCCCAACTGGGTAAAGTTATCCTCCACGCTTACCTTTTTCATATCCAGTACCTGTGCCCATATTTTTTCCATTTCAATTTCCATTTCACTTGAAGGAGCCACATAGCTGTCATCCTCATCAAATAAGCTTATGTCTAATTTTGATAGAGCCTGTCTGTCTACCTTTCCATTAGGGGAAAGGGGGAATTTGTTTAGTAGAATAAGCTTTTGAGGAAGCATATATTCTGGCAGCTTGTCACTCAGCCACTGCTTTATGTCTTCTGTCAGCACTGAAATGCTGTTATACAGATATTCTGTGTCCTCCTGCTCTTTTGCTGCTGCCGCTTCCTCCAACAGCCTCTCTGATGATGTATGTATTGCATATACATTATAAATATCATTATCCTCCAGCTTGGAATCCTTTTCTGCGGTTACTGCAAATCCGTTTGTTTCAAGAATATTACAGATTTGCTCAAGCCTGCCCTGATGATCATGAACCTCTAAAATAATCTGCTTTATCTTAGCCCAATCCTTTTTATCTATACCCTCAAGAATGTCCATTTCGCTTTTTTCAACATCTATTTTTAACAAATCAACAGTCTCGATATTGTTATCTGTAATAATATTAGATATTGTATCAAGCTGGCATTGATATACCTCTTTTTTCAAACGCTCTTTTACCAGCTCGTCTATTTCTGATTCAGTTAGTACTACTCCGCTGCTGTTTAGCTTCTGCTCATGAAGTATAGCTGTCTTAATGCTGTCATGGTCTTCTTCATCATCAGCGTATCTTCCAGACATGATAGATACATTAGGATAGAAGGTGATATCCTCTTTTCTCCTGCTATCCGACAATCCCACTTCAAAAGCCTTAACCCTGTCCAATGCATACAGCTCCACATTCTGCTGCAGCACATTAAAAATGGGCTTAATAGGCTCAAAGGCATAGATATCAGCATTTTTGCATATTGTACTGACAAATAGAGAAAACATCCCGATATTTGCACCTATGTCCAGTATGGTACAGTTATCAGTTAATGTAATACCATTTTTCAAGTAAATCTTTTCTTCAAATATCTCACGATATATAAATTCTGTTTCACTTCTATTCAGGTGGAAAATAGTCATTCCATTATTAGTCTCATACAAGCTGTGTCCTGACTCAGCTTGATTGTTTTTCATTTCCAGCAGTTTTCTGACAACAAAGGCATTTTGATGATGAGGCAAGATATAGGCTATCAACCGCTTATCGCCTGTAGGACCCTCATTTACTACAACAGCGGCTTCCTGTACCCCTTTATGCAGATTCAATCTCTTCTCTATTTCTCCCAGCTCAATTCTGAAGCCTCTTATCTTTACCTGATTGTCTGCTCTTCCGATGTATTGAATATTTCCATCGGGCAGATAATACGCCAAATCGCCTGTCTTATATAGCAAGCTGCCTTTATTATCATTGCAGGGATGCTTAATAAACTTGTCCCTTGTTAATTCCTCGTCATTAATATATCCCATTCCTACGCCGTCTCCAGAGATGCAAAGCTCCCCGGCTATGCCCGCAGGTACGGCTTCATTATCTTGATTCAGAATATAAAGCTGTGTATTATAAATGGGTGTTCCAACGGGAACAGAGGATTTATATATATCTTTCTGTTTATCTATTTTATAAGATGAGCATATATCCGTACACTCAGTAGGTCCGTATGTATTATATATCTCTGCATTGCATGTACCAGATTCAATCCAATTTTTCAGTCTTGCCATTGAAATCGGTTCTCCCCCAAGAAATAAACACCTTAAGGATACAAGTCTGGACTGAAGCTCCTCAATATTATCATCTATCAAGGGATAGAAAGCACTAGGTGTGCAATTTAGTGATGTAATCTGCTGATTGTATATATAGCTCGTAATAGCAGCAGGCTCATAATGCTCGGCATCCCTGATGTGTAACTGTCCTCCCACAAGCAATGGTGCAAACAGATTTTTCTGTGTCAGGTCAAAGGAAAATGAGGATACTAATAGTACTTTATCCTCTTTGGTAAAGTTAAACTGCTTAATAAACCAAATAAGAAGGTTTGTCCATCCTCCCTGATATACAGCGGAGCCTTTGGGTTCTCCTGTGGAGCCTGATGTATAAATAATGTATGCCAGATTGGATGTAGAAATTTCATCTATAACCGGGCAAATCTGGCTTTCTTTTTCTATTTCGCTCCAGGTCTCATCCACGTACAACGTCTTTATTTCAGTATTTTCAAAAGGCCCTGCCAGTGTTCCCTTCGTTATAAGCAGGGCGGGCTTAGAGTCCTCCAGCATAAATTTAATGCGGTCTGTGGGATATTTGGCATCTATTGGTATATACCCTGCACCTGATTTTAAAACAGCATAAAGCCCTATTATCATTTCCAAGGATGGCTGAATGCAGATTGCGACTCTGTCATTGCGGTGTACTCCCGATTTTACCAGATAATGAGCCAATTGGTTTGATTTCTGATCCAGCTCCTTATATGTCAATGCTTTCTCTCCGAATACAACTGCTATATCATTTGGAGCTGCATTAACCTGCTCTATAAAAAGCTCATGTATGCATTTATTTTTAGGATAATCCCTATTTGTCTTATTCCACTCCACCAGAATGTTATTCTTTTCCTGGGGCGAAAGCATATCAAGCTCACTAATTGCAGCATCAGTGTTATCCAGTGCGGCATTTAAAATATTTATGTAATGCTTTATAAAATTCTTTATGTTATAAGCTTGGTATCTTTTTGAATTGTAGCTGACGGCAAGACTTATAGAAGTCTCCTGCCTTGAAGCTTTTATAGTAATGCTGTTATTTATATCCGGCATTTGATTATGGATGTTTGTTAAGCTGAATGCTATATCAAAAAGCGGAAACTGTTCTTCTTCATTTAGTCCAATATCAGCCATAAGCTGTGTATATGGATATGCCTGCATTTCAATATCACTAAGCAGATTAGCCCTAACTTTTCCAAGAAGCTTACGGAAGGTATCTTCCTTTTGTACCTCGTTGATTATCGGAATAACATTGCGGTTTGTATCCTCCTCATTCTGCTTCAAGGTTGGGCTTCCAATGACTATATTGCTTTTCCCAGTATATTTTTTAAGGCAGATATTAAGTCCCGTTAACAGAACAACATAAAGCAGGAAATCCATATTATTAGCTATTTTGTTAAGCTTTTCACATAGTTTTGTATCAAAGGATATATTATATTCTTCTGCTCCCTCACCCTTTTGTGCTATTGCATCATCGTAGTATTTTATATTTGTTATCTCAAATTCCCTTGACAGCTTTTTAACCCAATAATTTTTTCCCTCAATATCCAATATGCCGCTTTGCTGCTTGTACATAAAGTATTCCTCCTTGTATGTAATATCAGAAGTTAAATTCCTGATTCTTTAGGTCATTTATCCATGCTTCCTGTTGTACTTTTTTTATCCTGCTGACCGATACATCTTTAATCAGTACTTGCTTATCAAGCTTAACCGTCTCAAGTACAGCAGCAAAATACTCACCAATTTGGTTTGCTGTATCTGCGTCCAGTGCTTCTTCCATATAAGTAAATTCTATTTTAATATTAGCAGTGCTTTTGATTATCCTCATAGTAAAAGCTGCTGCATCCCACCCTATGCTGTCATTATCAAAAGCATCCTCAATATATGCAAATTCAAAGGCTGGGCATGAGCAGTCCTGCTGCTTCATTAATGCATGGGATTTTAATATATTAAATCCGTAAATGTTGTGTCTTATACCGTTTTCCAGCTTGCAGCTTACTGCCTGCATAAAATTCTGGATTGTATCATTGTCATCAAGCTTCAAAAGCATAGGAGTCAGCCTTTCGCCGGCTGGCAGTACAGCTATGCACACGCTTTCCGATATAAAAAGCTTTGATATCAATATGCTATAGGCTGTCAGAAATGCAGCGGTAAAGTCCTGTGCTTTTAGATTATTATATTGAGAAGGTTCTAAAACAACCGACTTAACCTGTAATAACTTTAATGCTCCGCTGAATTTCTTTTTAGTATCTGATTTTACTTCATTAAGCTGTTCAAGCCAATATTCCTTTGCTTTTTTATATCGGAAGCCTGACAGCATATCTATGCACTTCATATCTGGCTGCTTAGCCTCGTCATATTTGCAGATCGAACTGAAGCTTTTGAGCAGATCAGTTGGTATATCTGTCTGATTTGGGAATAATATCTTTTGTTTAACTATACTATTAAAGCATTTTAAAAATATTTTAACCTGTTCGATACTCATTCCACGCTCTAAAAGATAATACATGCCATAAGCATTGAAGCCCGGGTCTGGAACCCATATGGAATTTTCTACAGATAAAAAGGTTTCCTCAAATATGTCATAAGCTGTTTTTGCATCCATAGTATTATGAACCCAATTAAAGCCCAATCCCTTTAAGCCATATCCATCACGCTTCTGCCATATAGGAGTCAGTGGATCGCTCCAGAATATCTGCGGTCTGAAAAAGTCAGGCTTTGTGTCTTCTATAAAGTCCATGGTCTGCTTTGCTGTATGATAGGTTTCTCCGGGGAAGCCTATGATTGTGGATGCAAATATTAAAATCCCTTCTTCCTGCAAGGTATTAATGGCTTTAAGATAATCCTTTACCCTTGAGGTTTTATTCATATTTTTGAGTATATCATCATTGGCTGACTCCACTCCAAGGAACACACCTATACAGCCAGCTTCCTTCATTAAGCGGATGGTTTCCTCATCTCCAAAATCACAGCGGTAAAAGCTGTACCATTTAAATTTATACTTATTTCGTATCATCATTCGTAAAATATCTTTAAATCTATTTTTAGGTATATTAAATGTATCATCTATAAAATTGATATATTCAATACAATTTAATTGTTTTAATGAGTTTAGCTCTTTTTCAATCCTTTCCACGCTTATATAGGAGTATTTCTCAGCCCGAAGCGGAAAGCCGCAGTATGCACAGGAAAAGGGGCAGGACTTGGAGGTACGTATGTTGACTGTTTTTCCTATATCCTCCGTCGGGAAAAGACTGAAATCTATCATATTTTCCTCCAGTGAGTTACCTTCTCTGGAGGTTGATGTAAATATGTAGTCATCCCCATCACGATAAGCGATATTATCTACCAGCTCATACCTTCCTTTTCCTTTAATTTCCTTCAATAGCTGTACAATCGTTTTTTCTCCCTCCAAGCTATTGACATAAAAATCTGCATCAATAAGCTTGAACATTGATTGGTTTGTGCTGACATCCACCTCTTCGCATTGTTTTGAGATATATGGTCCGCCTACTATAATCTTAGCAGTTTTATTATATTTTCTTATAAAATCAACTACCTCTAAAATCGGGTGTACGCTTACATATATTGTGGTGGTAACTACTATTGCTGTTATATCTTCCTTTTCCAGCTTTTCTCTCAGCTTTTCCTTCTGAAAATGAAATAGGTTAACGTAATCAAAATTAAGCCCATTTCTGGTAAGATATGTACCAAGGTACATGATAACCTGCCATAATACATCTGCATTATGAAAAACTCTCTTTTGCCCGGCTTTATCTTTATAATGAAAATGTGTTAATGCATCCAATGCCCTGTAATTCTTGTTTTGATGAGTAATAAATCCCAGATTAAAATCCTTGAAGGAAATGGATTCTTCACCCATTGCCTTCATTCTTTTAACCTCTTCTTCAAAGCTGCCATCATTGTAGCCTACTATTAAACAATCCGTCATTATTTCGCCCCCATTTCTGCTTTAGTATTCCAAACTCTGTTTATACAGCTAATCTGCATTATTAAATTTCTTCATAATCTCACTGACATCATCAATAGATACAGTTCCCTGCTCAAGCTGTTCAAACATTTCCAGTATGTTTTTCTCAATATCCGCTTCAGAGGCAGTATCCAAATCCTGCTTTATTTCATGGCTCAGGCTTTCTTCCTCGCTATGTATGAGTTGTGCTGTCTGTAGTATTGTAGGGTATGCAAAAAGCTCTCCCATCTGTACTCGTCCGGGATATTTCTGTTCTATCATAGAGTGTACCTTTGTAATAGAAATAGAATCTCCGCCTATATCAAAAAAGCTGTCATTTATGCCGATTTCTTCATACCCCAATACTTCTCCCCATATCATGGCAATTTCTTTTTCTGTCTCTGTATATTGCTCGTCTTCCTTGCCCGTTAAAACCACCTGTGCCATGCTTCTGCCTGCCTGCTTTGCTTGGGGCTCATGTATATTACTGCTTTTACGCAGCTTATTCATTATCTCTTGCGATATATTTATTTCTGCATCCACAAGAGAGATGCCGTATGTATTTCCTGTAGGGTTAAACTCTCCGATGATAACTCTGGCCACATCTCTTTTCATTACTTGTTCAAAGGAGTATATGGCTTGCTGGCTGGACATTGTCTTCATAATTCCATCCACATTTACACCATAATCAAATGCCATTCCTGTATCCTTCCATGCAGGCCAATTAATTGTAAGGGCTTTCTTTCCTTTTGTACGCATATAATATGCAAAGCTGTCCAGATAGCTGTTGGCTGCTGTATAGTCACCCTGTCCCTGAATACCTATCAGGCTGTTATTTGATGAGCACATTACAAAGAAATCCAGATTATCATTCTGAGTAAGCTTGCTTAGAATCCATGTACCATGTACCTTCGGTTTTAAAACATCATGGAACTTCTGCTCCTCCTTTATAATAACGAATCCATCTCCGGGAATCCCTGCGCTATGAATGACTCCATTTATGTTTCCATACTTTTGCCTTAATGCGTCTAAGACGACAGCCATGTCACTTTCTGATGATACATCTGCCTTAATACATATTACTTCCGCTCCTGCTTGCTCAATTTCTCTTATGTTTCTGATTTTCCTAGTAAGCTTGTCCTGACTGTTTTTTTCAAGTATCTCCTGCCACTGGCTTTTCTCAGGCAGCTCCGAACGATTGATAAGTGCCAGCTTAATTCTTACTTTTGCAGCTAAAAGCTTGCCTATTTCCAGTCCAATACCGCCTGTACCTCCAGTAATGATATACACGCCGTCTTCCTTTAGGCTAAATTCACGTTCTTCCATTTGTGTTATATCAAAGGTATTTAACTGTTCTATATAAGCATCCCCCGACCTATAAGCCGTCTGGTATGCTTTGCCCTCTGTGGTCAACTCATTAAGCACATTATCTGCATCAAACTCATCATCTATATCTATGCATCTGCAATTAAAACCCGGATACTCTTTTCTTAATACCTTTCCCAGTCCGGCAAAGGCGGCATTTTCAGGTATAATATCAGCTTCGCAGCCTATAACACTGTTTACATGATTTGAAAGCATTAAAACCTCCAGTGTTTGCTTAAACCCGATTTGCATAACTGCTTTATACAGATAGAACAAGCTCCAGATTCCCTGTTGAAGCCTTGCCTCAAGTCCTTTTGTGCTATGTATTTCCTGCTGACTGTCCAGGGTAAACATATGCAGTATATGGCTGGGGTTTTGCTTTTTAATGTCCCCCATCAGTGCTGAATAGTTTTCCTGTGATGAAGAAATTATATATTTGCTTTCTGTAAGCTTCTTATATTCACTGCCAAGCTCAACTTCTATAGTATTGATTCCCTTGTCTCTTAAAAGCTGTATGGTCTTCTCTCCCAAGTCCTTTTTATCCTTAAACACTATCACACTCTGGATATTGTCAATTGCAGCCTTACTTGCATCAACTCTAGGAATCCAATCAAGCTTATAATATAAATCCTTGTTGTGATTAAAGTTTGCTCCCTGCTTTCGCATTCTTTTCAGGCAGTAATTCTCAATTTCTATAAAGCTTCTGCCAGCAATATCACAGAAGGTAATATCAAAGGATACTATTTCCTTACTCACCTCTGCATCCCCCTTCAGGCGTACATAGCTGTAAAATTGCTCTGGCAAAGGTTTATGTACCTTCACTGTACCGTAGGAGAAGGGCAGATAGATTTCATTGCCATCCTTTCCATTGGGACTGGCATTTAATATATGCTGCAAAATAGGAATAGTAGCTAATGCATTATCCAGCATTGACGGATGCAGAGGGTATCTGGGCAGCTCTGCCCGAAATTCCTTTGGTATTTCAAGATATGATATCAATTCAATCTGCCCTATATGCATGTATTTTATATTTTTCCATCGTTGTCCAAATTCAAAAACCGTTGAAAGGTTATAGTTATCTATATCCGGCTCAATATATGCGTTATTTAGCTGTTTCTTCAAGACCTGTGTATCAATTGTTCTGACATTAAAGTCATCCATTGGATGTACTTTTCCTTCAACATGCTTAACCCAGCTTATATCACTACTTGCATTATCCGACTTGTTTTTGCTGGCTATATAAAATTCATAAGAGTCCTTTATCTTTTTCAAGACCAATTGCACTTCATATACCTCATCTTCCCCTACAGAAAGAGTGGTAATAAACTGTACATCCTTAAAATATAAGCCCTGCGGAAAATACTGCATACATCCTTCCATTACCATTTCAAGATAGGAAGTCCCTACCAGCACAGCATTTCCGCCTATCTTATGTTCATTCAGCACCCAGTATTTCTCCACAGAAAAATCTGTCGAATATATTATGGTATCCATTGCTTCAGCAACGCAGCGTTCTAAAAGAGGGGCGATATTTTGCAGATAATCCGCTTCCACCCAGCATCTGCAGCGTTCAAATGGATATGTGGGAGTGCTGACTCTATTGTATCTGGATTTGCTGTACAGCATAGTCCAGTTGATTTGTGCACCTTTAATGTATAGTTTTGCAATATTGTTTAACTTCTCGCTGCAATTTCCTGTATTTGTAATAAATCCATCTATTTCCTGATTTGCATTGCTTGTAAGGGTATTCATCTGACTGTCGCTTATCTCAAAGCTGTCTTTTCCCTGACTCCTTACAGATGTTACCTTGTGTTTTCCGTAGTATAATCCATCACCATAAAGCTTATCATGGCTTGGAAGCTCTACTATTTCCAGCTTATGGTGCATTTCTTCCTTGCTGGCGGCTATTATTGCCAGCCTGCATTCGTAATGCCCCCTGCCTGTATTTGCCGTATAGCAGATATCCTCCAGACTGTTTTCTGTTTCCCTTAAAAACCGTCTATATTTCTTTATAAGCTCAAACAGCAATTGCTGGCTTTTGGCTGATAAAGCGAGAATACTGAATTCCAGGCTTTGAGGGCTGCTGCTTTGCTCTCTTATTGGAGCTTCCTCTAATATAACATGGCAGTTTGTTCCGCTTAAGCCGAAGGAGCTTATACCGCATCTTCTGGGAGCTTCTTGCACTTCCCATTTTGATAGCTGATTATTTATATATACTGGTGAAGCCTCAAAGTCTATTCTGCTGTTGGGACTGTCGAAGTTTAATGTAGGAGGCAGCATACCATGCCTTAATGACAGTGCTGACTTTATCAGCCCAGCTATTCCCGATGCATTGTCAAGATGTCCTATATTGGTTTTGACCGAACCAATCCCACAGAATTGTTTTTTGTTTGTGTATCTGGAAAATGCTCTTGTTATTCCGTCAATCTCGATGGGGTCACCCAGCTTGGTTCCCGTTCCATGAGCTTCAATATATGAAATAGACTCCGGGGCGACTCCTGCATCCTTCCATGCATTAATAATAACGTCTTCCTGTGCCACAGCACTTGGAGCTGTTATCCCTATGGAGCTGCCGTCATGGTTGATTGCACTTCCTTTAATAACAGCGTATATGCTGTCACCATCTTTTAACGCCTGCTCCAAAGGCTTTAATAGTACCACTCCGACGCCTTCTCCTGTACCTGTACCGTCTGCCTTGTCATCAAAGGTTTTAGCCCTGCCGTCTGAAGCTTCTACGCCTATTTCCGCATGTCTTACAGGCAGCAGATGCAACTGTATTCCTCCTGCAACTGCCTGTTCACACTCACCCTGCCTGATTGATTTACATGCAAGGTGTACTGCCGTAAGGGATGAAGAGCATGTTGTATCTATGTTTATGCTAGGTCCTCTAAAGTCCATCAGATAGGACAATCTGCTGGCAATTATAGGCTTCACATTGCCCGGAACTGCCATTGACACAGCATCCGGGTTTATTTTCCGAATAATGCTCTTATACTCTGAATCCGAGTTAAAGCCAATAAATACTCCTGTTCTGCTTCCAATCAAAGCTTGACCGCCGTAGCCTGCATCCTCAATAGCTTCCCAGGCAGTCTGCAGAAAAAGTCTCTGGTTGGGGTCCATCAAGCTGGCTTCCTTCGGCGATATTTGAAAGTATTTATAATCAAATTTATCTATTTCTTCTAAAAAAGCAGCCTTTCCAAGCTTAATGGCATCCATGCTCTCGCCGGCTGATTTAAGTGCCTGCTTAATATCAGTCAGTCTTGATTGGGGTACATGCCTTATGCTGTCAACACCATTTTTTAGATTTTCCCAGAACTCAGTTACATTTTCAGCCAT
Organism: uncultured Clostridia bacterium; assembly: GCA_937930535.1. Classification (GTDB taxonomy): domain Bacteria; phylum Bacillota; class Clostridia; order Lutisporales; family Lutisporaceae; genus CALGKJ01. Next base: position 4,690 of record CALGKJ010000014.1, on the reverse strand, counting down.
AGGCATCTTCACAGACATTCCAATAATAGCAATATCCTTTTGCCTCTGACTAATATGAGATGTTTCCCTTGTATCTGTAACATTATTATCTGCATTTTCCGTTATGTACTGATGGCTTAATATTTCTCCCCCATTGGCTGTCTTGTTTTTCTGTCTTATGTATTTTGCCAGCTTTGAAATTGTCGGATAAGAAAACAAGTCCGTACCGCTTATTAAATTTGGATATATCTTATTTATCATTGTATGCATCTTAATCAGAAGCACAGAATTTCCGCCTATATCAAAGAAGTTGTCATTTACACTTATCCGCTCAGTTTGCAGCACCTTGCACCATATCTCCAGCAAAGCCTGTTCAAGCTGATTGCTTGCTTCAACATATTCAGTGCTTACAGCTTTAACTGTCAGGCTTGTATCTACATAAGCAAATTTAAGCTTTAGCTGATCTTTCTGCTCATCACTCAGAATATCAATTTGCGAGACTCTTTTTTCGCAATTTTCAGTAATTTCTTTGATTACTGTATCAAAGCATTCTGCCAAGCCTTGAATACTTTCCTTTTCAAACTGTTTCTCATTGTATATAAAATTGAATGTTATACCTTCGGAAAGCATGACTCCTATGGTTAAATCAAAATTGGTCTGCTCAAAAACTGAATAAGAAACGATATTTATTTTTCTTTCTGGATTATTAATTGTCTCATCGATAGGATAGTTTTGAATAACGACGATTGAGTTGAATAAATCTTTTTTGCCATCAATTTTCAGATATCTTTTAATATCTACCAGTGGCGTGGTTTGATATTTGTAAATGTTCCTTAATGCATCATCAATGCTTTCTAATAAATTCACCGTAGTAGTATCATCCTGCATATTTACTCTTATAGGAACTGTATTAATGAAAAGTCCAACAGTGTTTTCTATACCCTTAAGCTCCGGCACTCTTCCTGATACCGTTGCACCGAATAACACATCGTTACAACCGTTATACTTTTGAAGTATTATTCCCCAAATGGTATATATTACCGAGGCTAATGTAGTTCTATATTTTTTTGCTATATGACTTAATTGCTCCGTAACAGCAGTTGAAACTTCATAGACGTGGGTTTGGCGTCCTGAATATTTATCATAATCCATATTATCAAAGGGGAGCAGTGTTTTCCTGTTAAAGCCCTGCAAATACTGCTTCCAGAATTGTTCTTGCGCTTCTTTGCTATTGCCTTTAATCCATTTTATGTAGTTTTTAAACCTAACCTTATTTACCGCTTCAAGCTGCTTTCCATTAAATAGATCCTCATATGCTTCAAATAATTCCTTTAGAATAATCCCACTGCTCCAGCCGTCAAATATAATATGGTGGTTGCTTATAATCATTTGGTATTCGTTATTGGATAGCTTGCATAGAAGTATCCTGTATGGCTCAACTGATATATCGATTTTTTCTTTTCTATCGTTTTCCAGAAGCTCGCTCAATAAGCTGCTTTGTCTATTTTGGGGTAATCTTGAAAAGTCATATTGCTTAATATTTGGTTTATATTTTTTTATTATAAGCTGCAAAGGGTTTTCAATATTTCCCCATCTATATATACATCTAAGCATTTCATTCTTTTCCACTACAATATCCCAAGCTCTTATAAGACAGTCAACATCAATCTCACCTTTTAGAAGTAATGACAGCTGTTCAAAGTACATATCAGTACTTCTATCATTAATATAGTGAAAAAGCATTCCTTCCTGCATTGGTGTTAAAGCTAAAATATCTTCAATATCCTGTTTGTCCAATTTTTTATAATCTTGCAAAGTTCCACTCTCCTTCACAATATATTTATGTATTATTTATAGATAACCAAATCAATTTATATTACACAAATGATAATGTGCCTTTATTTGGGATATTACAATTATACAATCCATGGTATTCTTTGTCAATTATTTAGTATTTGTTACGTATAATTACATATTGCGTTAAATACATTGATGTTTTATCGTAAATATAATTTTTCAATAATTTGTAAGTAATTTATAAGCAGTTGTAAAAATAATATTGATTACCTGCTAATTGTATGCAGAAGGTATATAGTTAATAGACTTTTAGCAAAAAATCCACTACTCCTTTATATCAATCTTAGATAGAGTAGTGGATTTATAGATTTTATTTAGAAAAGTTACTTATGTATTTTACTTCTTGCATCTGCTTTTAAGCTATTTTGACAACTTGGTCTCATATATTCGTATTTTGCTGATATCACTTATGTCATACGTAATACGTATTTTTTCTGTAATTTCCTGTATTGTTTGACAGCCGCATTTATCAATAATAAGTATCATATTGTTTTCAACAAATTCATAGAACCGCACTGTATTATCTGGCAAGCTTTTTGCTAAAACCTCACAAAACTCTCTATCCTTCACCTTAAATCTTAAAAAATAACTATATTTAATATCTTTTGCCGTCTTTATGCTCTGTTTCATTGGCTCGCCGTTAAAATTGCCTGCCCTGTTTGTTGCTATCTGAATGACATTTCCAACAACAGCACTAGCGGTAGGATATTTCCCAGCACCCTTTCCAATTAAGATAATGTCATCAGCTGCATCACATTTAACCACAACAGCATTAAAGACGTCTTTAACTGATGCCAGATGATGTTCTTTTTTGACAAGAAAAGGGGCAACAACAGCGAATAAGCCGTCGGCTTCTCTTTTACATATTGCAAGCTGCCTGATTTCATATCCCAGCCTGTCTGCATATTTTATATCAGCTATAGATATATTGCATATACCTTCTATATCAAAATCATCCAAGCCGATGATTTCGCCATATGCTATCATACATAGTATTGATACCTTCCTGGCAGCATCCAAGCCCAATATATCCGAATCTGGACAGCTCTCTGCATAGCCCAGATCCTGTGCCAGCTTTAGTGCTTCCTCAAAGGACATCCATTTCTCCTTCATGCTTGTAAGTATGAAATTCGTGGTACCGTTAACTATACCTGTAATTTCAGATATAGTATTGGCAGAAAGTCCGCTAAAAATGGAATCTATGATTGGTATCGCTCCCGCAACACTGCCCTCATACATTAATTTTACACCATTTTGTTGAGCTGCTTCCATGAGCTCCTTACCGTGCTTTGCAAGCAGCTCCTTGTTTGCTGTTACAACATGCCTTTTTTGCTTTAGACTTTCCAATATATATTCCCGTGTCGGAGTTATTCCGCCCATTACTTCTATTACTATATCAATTTCATTGTCCTCTCTTATGGTGTTGAAATCAGTTGTGAACAAATCAAACCTATCGTGGTGCCTCCGCTTCTCTGTATCTCTAACTAGAATATGCTTTACATTTATATCAGTGCCAAATTTGCTTTTAAATAGTATCCTTTTACTATTTAAAACATCATATACCCCTGTTCCTACTGTTCCATAACCCATTAAAGCAATGTTCAAAATTATCTCTCCTCTCATATAGATACAGCATTCTTAAGTTTCCTATATAACCTGAATGAAAACACGGTCTACCCGTCTTTGCATCAGCAATCAACGAAAATAAAGCAAGTCTAGGGAAGTGACCCAAGACAGACACCGCTTTATTTTCGTATTAAATGGTGATAAAGATTCTACATTACTCCAAATACAATACATAATTTATATTTGATAGAAAGCGCATGATTTATTATATTTTAATGTAAGTTCATTAGCATTTTTTTACATTTACCGCTACCCGAATACAGAAGCAATGCATGTTTTACATATTCTAAAATTTTTAGTTCTACTATCTTTATTATAAAACAACCACACCAGTTTAAATAGTTTACATTGTTTTTTATTTTCAAATAGTTATTTTAATTTTACAAATATTGCTACATATCGTCAAGCTTTTCATGTTAACTTTTCTTAACTATTTGGGCGAGCAAACTGGAAATTAAAATTATGAAGTTTGTTCGCTATATTTTCTAAATCATAAATCTAAATATATCTCACTAATCAAAAAAATCCCACTGTTCTATTTATAAAGTTAATATTATAGAATAGCGGGATTTTACACTTCTATAAGGTTTTTAGCTGAAAACCTGGAAGGGAAGCAATAGCTATTCTTATGAAAGTCATAGGCTTATATATTGTTTACTTATACAAGGTCACAAAGCCTATCTTATCTATTATAAGAACAACCTTTTTAACGAATTAAAGTGACTGTTAAGATTAACTTTCATCATGTAGCAGGCTTTTCCAAGAGTATATAGCAAAAAAGCGGTTAATTGCTGTCAATGTGACGAGCTGTTAACCGCTTAAAAATTTTTTATCTATTTTTAGTATAATTTATTAGTTTTTCGGTGTTGTCAATATCGTAATATATTTTTAATATTATCCACCAAATATAGCCTTGCATATCAATACGGCGGCAATTACTCCTGCTATGTCTGCTGCCAGTGCCGCTATAAGGGTATGCCTGATATTCTTTATACCTATGGAGCCAAAGTAAACTGTTATTGTGTAAAAAATCGTCTCCGTACTGCTCATTATGGTACATGCTACAAGTCCTGCAAAGCTGTCGGGACCGACTCTTTTCATAATATCGGCAAGCACTCCCAAAGCTCCGCTTCCCGATAGAGGCTTCATAATAACAAGAAGCATAACATCATTGGGTATTCCTGCCATATTAGCTACAGGTCTTAAAATTGTTAGAATAAAATCCAGT
>CALGKJ010000013.1 GCA_937930535.1 uncultured Clostridia bacterium | reverse complement strand
GGCAGGGATATTGATGATTTAATATCTATAGGAACAATAGGTCTGATTAAGGCTATCATAACCTTTAATGAAGATAAGGGCACCAGACTTGCTACCTATGCTGCCAGATGTATAGAAAATGAAATACTTATGACAATTCGTGCGTCAAAGAAAACCAAGACGGAAGTCTCATTACACGATCCAATCGGAATTGATAAAGAAGGCAATGAAATAAGTCTAATTGATATTTTGGGCAGTGACACAGATTCCATACTAGATGAAGTAGAGCTGAGGATTCAATCCAAAAAACTGTATCAGCATATGAAGAAAATATTAAAAAACAGAGAGCGCATCGTTTTAGAGCTAAGGTATGGACTTGCAAGCGGAATAGTAAAAACCCAGCGTGAAATAGCTGATATGCTGGGGATATCACGCTCGTATGTATCAAGAATAGAAAAACGAGCTATAAAGAAGCTGTATAAGGTACTGTATGGAGAAAATTACTAAGCTTAAAGCTTGATACACAAAAGATTTATACATAGATTTTTACAGCATCCTAGGGTGCTTTTGCTCTATATATGCTATAGAGAAACAACTTCAAAATTAACTTTCCATTCTACCCAGGAATAAAAAGCTGCAAAAAGCATATCATTTAATACGAACAAATGTTCGTGTGAAATGATATGCTTTTTGTCGTTTTATGTAGAAATATAGAGATATTTGTCTGTAATGAGATTATACAAAGAAAAGGTAAGTTTTATTATTCTTATTCTATCTGATAATATTTACTTATAATATAAATTAAAAATAAAAATTAATGTACAATTACATAAATAATTACAGTAGCAGGTGATAAACATGAAAACAAATAGAGTCATAATGCATGCAGATGTCAATTCGGCTTTCTTATCCTGGCAGGCTGTCTATGACTTGCAGGCAGGAGGGCAGATAGATCTTAGGAAGATTCCTTCTGCTGTAGGGGGGAGTCAGGCTGACAGAAGGGGTATTATACTGGCTAAAAGCACTCCTGCCAAAAAATACGGTGTACAGACAGGAGAAACCATATGGGAGGCTAGGCAGAAATGTCCAGATCTGGTTGTCGTTCCGCCAAACTATCACGTTTATATGAAATGCAGCAATGAAATGCACAAAATACTAAGTGAATATACGCCCTGCGTACAGAAATTTTCTATTGACGAATCCTTTTTGGATATGACTGGAATGGAAAAACATTTTGGAGATCCTGTAGAAGCCGCACATAAAATTAAGAACAGAATAAAATCCGAGCTTGGCTTTACTGTCAATATAGGGGTAAGCTGCAACAAGCTTCTTGCCAAGATGGGAGGAGACTTAAAAAAGCCGGATATGGTTCATACCCTTTGGCCTGAGGAAGTAGAGAAAAAAATGTGGCCATTGCCTGTGGAGGATCTATTTATGGTGGGGCGGCAAACTAAAAAGAAGCTTAACGATTTAAGAATCTACACTATTGGAGATTTGGCAAAAACAGATAGAAAGCTGTTGCAGTATAAGCTGAAATCCTTTGCCAATTTAATCTGGTGCTATGCAAATGGGATTGATGAATCGCCTGTACGATCAGGTTACTATCTCCAGATGAAGGGTATAGGCAATAGTACAACCATAAAGTTTGATGTGACCGAATATAATACAGCATACAAGGTACTGCTGGCGCTTACAGAGTCGGTAGCGGCAAGACTGCGTGCGGCACATGCCTGCTGTAGAGTTGTTTGTGTAGAAATAAGAAACTCCGAGCTTGTTTCATATTCACACCAGAGAAAGATTTTCAACTCTACTAATATTACAAATGAGATATACCAATATGCAGTAGAGCTTTTTAATGAGTCATGGAAGGGGGAGAGAATCCGTCACCTTGGAGTGAGGGTGACAGATTTGTGTTCTGATGAATATATGCAGGCTACAGTTTTTGACCATAAGGACAGGGATAAAAAAATAGCTCTGGATGATGCAATAGACAAAATAAGGGATAAGTACGGCAGCGGTTCAATAATCAGAGGTGTGTTTGCTGATTATGAAATCAGCCCAATGACGGGAGGACCGGGAGCGGAGGACTATCCAGTAATGAGCAGTATTCTTTGAGTGTATATTTATTAGTATAAATATAATAACATTAACTTACTTTTGGTAGTGGCAGACTCAGCAACTTTTGAGTTTTGTCTTGAATACTATATGTTATAAAATAAACTTTAAAAAATCGACAAAAAATGATATTTGCTATTGTAATTTTAAAATAACATATTATAATTATAATTATACAGAAATATGTATATATTACTTTGGACATTGTGATGTATAAGGGTGGTACTTACGCAGTTGATTGAATATTGCGTTCAATTACTGCTAAGAAATAATTATTTTAAAAGGAGGATTACTATGAAAAAGAAAGTTCTAAGTCTAGCTGTTTCTGTGATGCTTGTATTCACCATGGTTCTATGCGTAGCCAATGCGTCAATAGCAATTAACACAGACGGAACAGCATCAGAAAACCAAAGAATCTCCTATGCAAAGGGTCCTTTTGATTTGTCTATTGCAAGAATGGACAAAATAGCAGAAATGCTGAAAAAGGAAGGCAAGGTCTCAAAGGATGCTACTCCTGATCAAGTAGACAAAGCAGTAAGAAAGTACTTAAGAGACAGAATGAATGCAATGCCTAAAAAATCAGGCGAACTGCAAAAACAAAAAAATAAGGTAGAAAAGTCCATAAAGGAAAAAATGGATGAGGCAAATGAAGTATCATCCGAGGAAAACAGCTTAGCAGAACAAAGATACGCTGGTACTACTACCAACAGAAACGTACTGGCTGTACTTATGGAGTTCCCAGACTACTTACATAACTCAATAACACCATCACAAACTGATATGTATTATGCAGACTATACACCAGCTCATTTCCAGGAAATGCTGTTTGGATATTATGGTTATGCAGGACCAACAGGTCAAAACCTAATATCAATGAGACAATACTATGAGCAGCAGTCAGGCGGAAGCTTCCTGCTTAATGGACAAGTAAGTGGCTGGTATAAAGCAAGCCAAAACGCAGCTTACTATGGCGGCAATGATGCAAGCGGAAATGATAAGAACCCAAGAGCATTGGTTATAGAAGCAATGGCGAAGCTTGCGCAAGACCCAAATATCAATTTGGCTGATTACGACCAAGCAGATCCATATGATTTGGATGGCGATGGAAACTACAATGAGCCAGACGGAATAATCGACCATTTGATGATATTCCACGCAGGCGTTGGTGAAGAAGCAGGCGGCGGCACATTAGCTGCAAATGCTATATGGTCACATAGCTGGAATCTGGCAGCTGTTACTCAAATACCAGGAACAAACTATTCAGTATATGACTATACAATGCAGCCAGAAGACGGAGCAGCAGGTGTATGTGCTCACGAATTTGGACATGACCTTGGATTACCAGATGAGTATGATACTCAATATACAGCAACCGGCGAACCAGTAGCATATTGGTCAATCATGTCAAGCGGAAGCTGGGCAGGTATGTTAGCAGGAACAGAGCCTTCAGGCTTCAGCCCATATTGTAAGGAATACTTCCAAGCTAGATATGGCGGAAACTGGCTGACTGGTACTGTAGTAAACCTTGCAACTGAGCTTAATGGTACATACAAAACATATCAATTAGACGAAGCAAGCTCAAAAGGCGTAAACAATGATTATGTAAGAATCAACCTTCCAAAGAAGGAAACTACTCTAAATACTCCATATAATGGACAGTATGAATATTACAGCACTAAGGGTGATAATCTTAATACAGCAATGACTCTTTATGGAGTTAATGTAACTGGTTCTAATAAAACCAAGCTTGAGTTTAATGCATGGTACAAGATTGAGAAGGACTGGGATTATGCTTATGTACAAATAAGACAATCTGGTACTACTAATTGGACAAACCTATCAGGAAGCATAACAACAACAACTAATCCAAATGGAAACAACTTAGGAAATGGTATTACAGGATCAACCAGCGGCTGGGTAAATGCTACATTTGGCTTAGCCAGCTATGTAGGCAAAACTGTAGACATCAGATTTAGATATGTAACTGATGAATATGTTTCTGAAACAGGCTTATTTGTTGACAATATTAGACTGGTTGATAATAAAACATTAATAGCTGTATTGGACAATGCTGACGCTACAAAGATGGCAACGTTAGAAGGCTTCGAGCTTTCAACTGGAAAAATGTATACTAACCAGTACTACCTAGTAGAGTGGAGAAGCAACAATGGTGTAGATGCAGGTTTAGCACATCTTCCAGTAGGACCAAGCCTAATGAAATACGAACCAGGTCTATTGATATGGCATGTTGATGAAGCATACAGCGATAACTGGGTAGGAAACCACCCAGGCGAAGGCTTCGTAGGCGTAGTAGATGCAGACCAAAATACATTGGTATGGAGCAACAGGTATTATGCAGAAACACATTATCAAATACATGATGCAACCTTCAAGATGACTCCATCAGCTCCAATGTTCATAGATTTATCAGCGACAACAGCAAGAAAAACATTAACAGATAATAATACTGCTGCTGTTCCATTGTTTGATGATTCAAAATCCTATATAAATACTTCATACCCATACCCAGGCAAAAAGCTTACTAACTATGGATTGAAGATCAAAGTTGTAAATCAAGCAAGCGACATGAGCTCTGCAACAATTCAAGTAGGAACAATGCTTCCATAACAATTGTAAAGTAACTTTTATAAGTGCCATCAGTTTATCTGATGGCACTTAATTTTTAGCATATTTATATACAAAGTGTTTCGAGGATTTATTGACATTAGTTGTAAGTTAATGTATAATTACGGTATAAGATTGTTAAATATATAACGTGACATTCGATGTGTATAAATGCTGAATATTAATAACTATCGCTATGTTTTATTGATTGGTTTCATAATGTAGATTGATAAAGTTTATACTACTCGAATCTTATAAACAAGCAACTCTAAAACTCAAAATACTTTTCGTTAAGAGTTGCTAATTTCTTTGTGAGAAACAACTGAAAAAATTTAACTTTGAAGTTGTTTCTCTATATACTGCAATATTTTAATTTTTATTAAGGGAGTGATAATGTGAAGATAACCAGAAGAGACTTCTTAAAATGGACTGTAGCGGCTGCGGCAGCACTTAAAGTCAACTTGGATATGGACAAGTTTAATACAGTGCTTGCCAATGACACAGATCCGCCAGTAATCTGGATTCAGGGTGCAGGATGTACCGGATGTACCATTTCAACCCTAAACGTAACAAGCCCGACTACTATTGATAACGTACTTTTAAACAAAATAAGCATGAAATACAACAGCACTATTATGACAGCAGCAGGAGAGACAGCCATCCAGGCATTGGAGGATGCTGCAAACAATTACAGCGGACAGTTTGTACTGGTAGTTGAAGGGGCTATACCTTCGGGAACTAAAAAGAATTATTGCACTATAGGCAAGCTTAATGGTGCTGAGCTTTCTATGGAGGATGCTTTACTCAGATATGGCACTAAAGCAAAGTATGTAGTAGCAGCAGGAACCTGCGCAGCCTTTGGAGGGATTGCAGCAGCAGCACCCAATGAAGCAAACTGCACAACAGTTAAAAATTTGATAGGCACTAAAACAGCAAATCCTGTTATAAATCTGCCCGGCTGCCCTGTAATACCAAAGGTTATGATAGATACACTGCTAAATCTATTTTTGGTTGGAATGCCAAGCTTGGACAGCTTAAGCAGACCAAGAAACCTATATGGTGATAATATTCATAATGCATGTGAAAGAAAGGGCAAAGCCAATGTAAATAAGCCCGGAGATTTTGGCTGCTATAAGGGTGTTGGCTGCAAAGGTCAAAGCTGTAAAAACTCATGTGCAGTTAATAAGTGGAATGATCAAAGCTACTGCTTATTAGTCAACTATCCATGTATAGGCTGTTCAAACCCAGATTTTCCAACGAACCCACTGGCATACTAATGAGATAGAGGAGTGAAAAATATTGAGCACTATTATAATAGATCCAATTACCAGACTTGAAGGGCATCTAAAGCTGGAGGTAACAGTAGACGCAAATAACTACGTTACAGATGCCAAGGTCTCAGGACATCTATTCAGAGGCTTTGAAAACATGCTTAAAAACAGACCTCCAAAGGATGCTTCATTTTTGACACAAAGAATATGCGGTGTGTGTCCTGTATCTCATGCAGTAGCATCCTCAAAGGCTGTAGAGAACGTTACAGGCTTTACGCCTACTCTTCAAGGCTTGCTTTTAAGAAACCTTGTGCTTGCAGCTAACCATATTGACAGCAATATACTGCACTTTTATCATCTTTCATTAATGGACTTTATAAAAGGACCCCAAATGAGTCCTTGGACACCTGGATATACACAAGACTACAGATTTACTCAAGCAGAGACAGACGCTTTTATAAATAACTATGTACAAGCCTTACATATAAGAAGAAAAGCCCACGAAATGGGAGCTATCTTCGGCGGCAAGCTGCCTCATGCGGCTAATATAGTACCCGGAGGAATAACAGCTAATCCGACTGCTACAGATATTAACAATTTCAGAACGCTGTTAAATGAAATTCAAACATTTATCACTAATGTATATCAGGCCGACGTAAACAGCTTGGCAGCTAAATACAGTGATTACTATAATGTGGGTGGCGGCTATGGAAACCTTATCTGCTATGGTGTATTTGATACTAATACCTCTGGAGGAAGGCTGTTCCCGGCAGGAACAATAACAAACGGAGTCAAGGGAGCCTTCAACGCAGCCAATATAAAGGAATACAATAAGTACTCATACTATTCCTCACCGAGCGGACAAGCACCGGCAAGCGGTACAACTACTGCAAACTTAGACAAAGCAGGAGCTTATACATGGCTGAAATCACCAAGATACAATGATACTGCATACGAGGCAGGACCATTGGCAAGGGTGACAATAAGCGGAGACTATACAAGGGGAATATCAGTAATGGACAGGCATATGGCAAGATATGTAGAAACAGCAAAGCTGGCAAGTAATATGCAGACATGGCTTAACCAGATAACAGCAGGAGTAAGCGGATATACCCATATAGGCGATCCTGTATCGGGCAGCGGCGTAGGCTTGACAGAAGCACCTAGAGGAGCTTTGGGACACTGGGTATCTGTATCTGCTTCAAAGATAACAAACTTCCAAATCATAACCCCTACATGCTGGAATGCTTCACCCAAGGATGATTTTAACAGCTATGGACCTATAGAAAAGTGTATGATAGGAACTCGTGTAGCAAATGCGGCACAGCCGGTAGAGCTTCTGAGAATAGTACACTCCTTCGACCCATGTACAGGCTGTTCGGTTCATGTAATCAATCCTGATGGAGTGGAAATGTCCAAATTTGTAATAAATCCAATGGGAGTATAAAAGTGAAGGAAACTGTAGTTATAGGAATAGGAAATATACTTCAAAGAGATGATGGAATAGGAGTCCATGTAATAAAAGAGCTGGAAAAGGAAAACCTAACCTCTGCCATTGAATTGGTGGACGGAGGTACTTCTACATTAAGCATGTTAGGCTATTTTCTGGACTATAAGAATATAATTGTTATTGACAGCCTAAAGGGAGGACTAGAACCGGGAACCATCTATAAAATAAAGCCAGAGGAAATAACTAACTATAAAAAGTCTGATTTGTCCATACATGATGTACAAATACTTGATGTCATTAAAATGGCAAATATGGCTGGAAGCTTTCCTGATGTAGTAATATATGGGATAGAGCCTAAGGAGCTGTATTTTGGCTTGGAAATGTCCGAGATCATCAGCAGCAAAGTATCAGACATAGTGAAACTTGTTAAAAATGAGTTAGGTATAAATTGACATAAAGGGTTAAATTAGGTGATAATATGCATGAGGTTTCAATAATGAATGATGCTATGAAAATAATCCTTGATAAAGCAAAGGAGAACAATGCTGAAAAGATAAATAGCATCACGGTGAAAATAGGTGAGCTGTCAGGCGTAATGCCTGAGGCTCTTACCTTTGCCTTTGAAATTATTTCAAAGGATACAATAGCAGAGGGCTCGCTATTTCAAATAGATAGGGTAAAAGCAACCGCGGCTTGCAGAGACTGCGGATGTACCTTTGAGATAGATCACTATAATAAGCTGTGCCCTAAATGTAACAAGTATTCTAACAATATATTAACAGGATATGAACTTTACATTGATTCTATGGAGGTTGATTAAATGAGCGAGATAAAAGTAATAACAAACATGCTTAAGGTTAATGAGGAAATTAATGTCCAAAATAGGAGAATGCTTACTGAAAAGGGAGTGTATACAATAAACCTTATGAGTGCTCCCGGAGCAGGTAAAACCTCAATACTGGAAAAGCTGATATCAAGGCTTAAGGGTGATTTGAGGATAGCTGTTGTAGAAGGGGATTTATATACAACCAAGGATGCTCAAAGAATAGAAGCCCACGGCGTGCCTGTAGTACAAATAAATACCGAGGGAGCTTGTCATCTTGATGCAAGCTTGATTAAGGACGCTATTGATAGTCTTAACCTTAATGAAATTGACTTATTAATAATCGAAAATATAGGAAACCTTGTGTGCCCTGCTGAATTTGAGGTAGGCGAGGATATAAAAGTAATGGTTTCAAGCACTACAGAAGGAAATGATAAACCCCTTAAATATCCATTAATGTATGAAAAATCAAGTGCCATAATTTTAAATAAAATTGATCTAACAGAGTTTACAAACTTTGACAAACAGGAGTTTTATAAGGATGTAAAATCCATAAATGCAGATGCAGTTGTTTTTGAAACCTCCTGTACAAAGGATTCAGGAATAGACGAGTTCTGCTTATGGGTAAAAAATAAAATAGACGAAAATAAAGCTAAGGGGTGTTAGATTATGCCGCATATCGGATTTCCAGAACTGATTTTAATACTCGTAATCGCATTGATAGTTTTTGGACCTGGTAAGCTTCCCTCAGTAGGGGCAGCTATAGGTAAAGCCTTTAGAGAATTCAAAAATGCATCAAAAGAGCTGGTAAAGGACGAAGCTGATAATAAGCAATCCATCGAAGGCTCTGAGGAAAATAAGTAAATTAAAATACAGGAGTTTTGCCCATGATAGAAAGTGAAAACATAGTAAAGGCTGTGCGCTGGCTGGGCAGATTCAGGGTAAGGCTTACGGCTGTTATCCTTGTACCGCTGCTGTGTGCGGTCGGCATATATTTTGTATCCGATTTTGTACTTGAAGTAATTACAATACCACTGAATGGACAAACCTTATTTTATATGACACCTGTAGAAGGTGTAATGGCAAAACTGAAAATTTCTTTTTGGTGCGGCTTGGTAATTTCATTCCCTATAATCGTGTATTTGATTGCTTCAATGTTTGCCCCACATCTAAAAAAGAGTACAAGACGAAAAATAAATTTTTTGATAATACCCTTTAGTACTATAGCACTTTTGGGCGGCATAGTTTTTGGTTATAAGCTTATTCTGCCGATAACCATAGATTTTCTGATTAGCAGTGCAAGTGATTTTATGCAGCCTATGTTGTCCGGCAGCAACTATGTTTCCTTTACAGCTTTTTTTCTGCTGACATTGGGGTTAGTTTTCGAGCTTCCGTTATTTTTAATAGGGCTTGGAAGGCTGGGCATCATCAAATACAAAATGCTTAAATCCAAAAGACCAGTTGCAGTTATGGTGATATTTATTGTTATGGCTATACTCTCACCTACACCAGATGCCTTTACTCTGCTGGCATTGGCTATGCCTGTGGTGCTGCTTTATGAAATAAGTCTCTGGTGGATTTTTATCTTTGAAAGGTTGGATTCGCGCCGTGCTAAAAAAGAAACAGAATAAGAATAAAATAGATACTGAAATGCAAGTCAGCGAACACCTGTCAGAGCTGAGGTACAGACTAATAATAGTCATTGCTTTAATAACGGTAATGACTGTTTTTCTTTATACAAAAGTCCCAGTAATTATCAGATATATTAAAAGACCTATAGAAAGGTTTGCGCTGGATTTTGCTTTCTTCTCAATGACAGAAGGCTTTGTAACCAGATTTAAGCTGGCTTTTATTATAGCAGTAATCATACTTATTCCTCTTATACTGCACCAGCTATTAAGCTTTATAGGACCTGGTTTAAGAAAGGAAGAAAAAAAGGTTATTTACAAGGCATTGCTTTTTATACTGCCTGCTTTTATTGCAGGGGCGGTGTTTGGCTATTTTATGATTGTACCAACAGCTTTAAATTTTTTAATAACCTTTGGCAATAGTTATATGACCCCTGTTTTATCAGGGGATAAATACATAGTCTTTATTGCAATGCTTACTTCGGCATTAGGAGTTTCCTTTACTATACCTGTGTTTATGATTTTTTTAGGAAAGCTGGGTATTTTAAGCTCCAAGGGAATAAGAAAGATAAGAAAATTCATTTTAATATCACTGCTGATAGGAGAAGGAATAATAGTAAGTGATATAAATTCCTTTATACTAATTGCCATACCGGTAATTTTGATTTTTGAGCTTAGTGTTTTGATTGTAAGATTTATAGAAAAAAGAAGAGAAAAGAGGAATGGTGATAGTGTCTCATAAAATATCAAGGCTTTTGATTAACATTAATGGGATAGTGCAAGGGGTGGGCTTTAGACCCTTTGTATACAACCTTGCTGTTTCTCTTGGTATAAGGGGCTATGTATGCAATAATACCAAGGGTGTATTTATTGAAGCAGAAGGTATGGAATCCAGCTTGGAAAATTTCATATACAGACTGCAAAATAATGCACCGCCTCTTTCGTATATCGACCAATTTGAAGTAAAAAAGGATGAACCTACAGGATATAACAGTTTTACCATAAAAGAAAGCAGTTGTGACAATGTCAATAGTGTATATATTTCGCCGGATGTTTCTGTATGTGAGGATTGCCTTAAGGATTTAAACAGCACCGAAAACAAAAGATATCAATATCCATTTATCAACTGCACCAATTGCGGTCCAAGATTTACAATAATACAGAATACACCCTATGACAGACCCTTTACTACAATGAGTGAATTTCCTATGTGTGAGGCTTGCATGGAAGAGTATCATAATCCTGCCGACAGAAGATTTCATGCACAGCCTATAGCTTGCAGCAAATGCGGTCCGAAGCTTTCATTGCTAGATAGTAAAGGTAATGTGCTGTCGGAGGGAAGGGAGATAGATAAAGTCATTGAGCTTTTGAGCTGTGGCAATATAGTTGCTATTAAAGGTTTGGGAGGCTATCATCTTGCATGTGATGCAACAAATAGTGAGGCAGTCGGCAGGCTTAGAAAAAGAAAATTCAGAGACGGCAAGCCCTTTGCGCTTATGGCAAAAAATATTGAGACGGTATATAAATATTGCAGGGTCAGCAGCAGGGAGCAGGAGCTTTTGCAGGGGATCAGAAAGCCTATTGTACTGCTAAAAGCCAAAGAAGATATTGAGCTTCCCAAGGACAGCATTTTGACAGACAGTGACAGACTAGGCATAATGCTTCCATATACCCCTTTGCACTATTTGCTGTTTAAGGATTCTTTGGAGCTTTTGGTTATGACCAGCGGAAACAAGGCAGGAGAGCCAATCTACTATAAGGATAATGAAGCTTTAGAGGGACTAGCCGAAATAGCTGATTATTTTCTGACTCACAATAGACAAATATTTATCAGGACTGATGACTCAGTAACAAGTGTATTCAGAGACAAAGAATATATAATAAGAAGATCAAGGGGTTATGTCCCCTTTCCAATAGATTTGTCTGCAATTATAAAATCCAATGCTGAAAGGAAAAATAATAGTGAGCTTCCTTCTGTAATAGCTTGCGGCGGTGAGCTTAAAAACACCTATTGCATTACTAAAGACTCTAACGCCTTTCTAAGCCACCATATAGGTGATTTGGAGAATTTTGAAACCTTGGAGTCCTTTGAGAGCGGCATTGAGCATTTTAAAAGAATATTTGCTATAAACCCTAGTGTTGTAGCATTTGACAAGCATCCCGAATATCTTTCTACCAAATATGCTGATGGCATGGGTAATATAATAAAGCTGCCTGTTCAGCATCACCATGCTCATATAGCTTCATGTATGGCGGAAAATGGTATTGTTGGCAGTGTTATAGGTGTAGCCTTTGACGGTACGGGTTATGGAGATGATGGTCATATCTGGGGTGGAGAATTTTTTACAGGAAATTATTTGGATTTTAAAAGAGCGGCTCACTTTGATTATGTTCCGCTGCCTGGGGGAGCTGTAAGCATAAAAGAGCCTTGGCGTATGGCAGTAAGCTATTTATTAAAATATTGTGCTGATGAGCTGTCTTATGAAAAGCTGGAATTTTTAAAGAATATTGAACAAGGCAAGCTAAGCCTTTTAAGACAGCAGATAGCTAAAAAAATAAACTCGCCGCTAACCAGCAGTGTGGGAAGATTATTTGATGCTGTTTCATCACTGCTTGGATTATGCAGCTTTATTACCTATGAAGGACAGGCAGCAATCCTTCTGGAAAAGGCGGCAAGCATAGAGGATGATACGTGTTATCCCTATGAAATAGCATATATAAATGAAAAATATGTTATAAAGCCTGATAAGCTTATACATCAAATTATCCATGACTATATTTCGGGTCAGGATATAGCAAAAATATCAGGTATATTTCATAATACCATAGCCAGTATTACCTTGGATGTATGTAATATACTAAGAGACCAACAAGGCTTATCGGAAGTGGTACTCAGCGGAGGAGTATTTCAAAACAGACTGCTGCTGGAGCTTGTGGTATCAAAGCTTTCGCAAAATGGCTTCGGAGTATATACACATAGCAGAGTTCCTGCCAATGATGGCGGAATCTCACTGGGGCAGGCTGCTATTGCAATTTGTAAATATAACAATTTTGAATTTTAGAGTTGATGATGGGAGATGAGAATATGTGTCTGGCTGTACCGGGTGAAGTATTAAGCATAAGCGGAAGCAGAGCTTTAATAAATACAATGGGTGTAAAAAAGGAAGTATCAATAGCTTTGGTTGAAGATGTTAAGATCGGCGACTATTTGATTATACATGCAGGCTGTGCCATCTCTAAAATAGACGAACAGGAAGCCTTGGAGACATTAAAGCTGTTCAAGGAGCTAGGTGAGGCATGCTATGAGCAATAATAATATGAATAATTTGCAAATGATGTTTAGGGATAAAGAGCTGATAAACAATATTGTTAAAGCAATAAAATCATATAATGGCAGACAGGTTAATATAATGGAAGTTTGCGGTACCCATACAATGGCGATATCTCGTTATGGCATAAGAAGCATACTTCCCGATAATATAAAACTTATTTCCGGTCCGGGCTGTCCTGTATGTGTTACCCCCAGCTTTTATATAAGGACTGCTATTGAGCTGGCAAAAACAAAGGATATAATAATTACCACCTTTGGAGATATGATGAGGATTCCTTATAAGGAATCCAGCCTGCTTCGTGAAAAAGCTTTAGGCAGCGATATAAGGATTGTGTATTCTCCATTAGAGAATATCGAAATAGCTCAGAGCAATCCAGATAAGAAGGTTATATTCCTATCCGTAGGCTTTGAAACTACAACTCCTATAATTGCACTGTCAATAATGGAAGCCTTTGAAAAGGGAATATCAAACTATATGGTGCTTACTGCCAATAAAACAATCCCGGAGGTAATGAGAGTACTTTCTGCTGATAAGGAAATCGCAATAGATGGTTATATTTATCCCGGACATGTAAGTGCAATAATAGGAACCAGCTTATATAAAGAACTGGCGGAAAAATACGGCATACCCGGAGGCATAGCAGGCTTTGAGCCATTAGATATTTTGGGAGCCATATACAAAACCACTGAAAATATAAGCAGTAATATTATCAAGGTAGAAAACCTTTATTCACGAGTAGTTTCATCAGAGGGCAATCAAGCTGCCAAAACAAAAATAAACGAGGTCTTCGAGGAATGTGATGCAGTCTGGAGAGGCATAGGCTGTATTCCAAAATCAGGACTAAAGCTGAAACACAAATATATAGAGTTTGATGCATGGTGCAAAATGGAAATACAAGTAAAGGAACAGCAGGATGAGCCTATAGGCTGTCGATGCGGAGATATTTTAAAGGGTAAATGCCTCCCATATGAGTGTAAGCTTTATGGTGATGTTTGTACCCC
>CALGKJ010000012.1 GCA_937930535.1 uncultured Clostridia bacterium | reverse complement strand
ACCGTTGAAAGAAATGAGGAAACAGCCGCTATAGCAAAGGAAAACATAAAAAAAGCAGGAATGGATTATAATATTGAGATAATAGTCGGTGATGCCGGTGAGATACTAGATACTCTGGAGGGCAGCTTTGATTTGATATTTGTTGATGCCGCCAAGGGTCAGTATATGGATTTTTTTAAGTCTACTATTGGAAAATTAAAAACAGGAGGGCTTTTTGTCTGTGATAATGTTCTATTTAGAGGTATGGTTGCAGAAAGAAGCCTTTTAAAGCGAAGAAAAATAACTATTGTGAAGCGGTTGAAAAATTTTTTAGAATATATATCAAACAATGAAAGTCTTCAAACTACTATTATTCCCATGGGTGATGGGGTTTCTATAAGCTGTAAGCTTAAGGAGGTTACCTTTGATGATTAGACCAGAGCTGCTGGCTCCTGCCGGCAATATGGAAAAATTAAAAATGGCACTTATTTACGGTGCAGATGCAGTTTATATCGGAGGAGAAAAGTTCGGCTTGAGAGCTGCCGCTGGCAACTTTGATATACCAGAGATTAAAGAAGCTGTAGAGTTTACTCATAACCTTGGCAAAAAACTGTATGTTACGGTTAATATAATACCCCATAATGAGGATTTGGCAGAGCTTTCTGACTATCTAAAGCAGTTAAACCAAGCTGGTGTGGATGCAATAATAATATCAGATCCCGGAGTATTAATGATAGCAAAGGAAAGCGTACCTGATATGGAGCTTCATCTTAGTACTCAAGCCAATAATACTAACTACAAAAGTGCTGAGTTTTGGCACAATCAGGGCATTAAAAGAATAGTACTTGCAAGAGAGCTAAGCTTTAAGGAAATAAGTGAGATAACTCATAAGGCTCCAGAGGGTCTTGAGTTTGAGGCATTTGTTCATGGAGCTATGTGTATATCCTATTCCGGCAGATGCTTACTAAGCAATTATATGGTAGGCAGAGATGCCAATAAGGGTGAATGTGCGCATCCATGCAGATATAAATATTATCTGGTAGAAGAAAAAAGACCGGGTGAGTATATGCCTGTAGAAGAGGACGAAAGAGGTACATATATTTTTAACTCCACTGATTTATGCATGATAGAGCATATACCTGAGATCTTAAAATCAGGTATTAAAAGCCTTAAAATAGAAGGAAGAATGAAAAGCTCATACTACGTGGCAACAGTAATCAGAGCCTATAGATTGGCTATTGACAGCTATATGAAAAACCCTGACAGCTATACATTTAATAAGGATTGGCTGGAGGAAGTAAGCAAGGCAAGTCATAGAGAGTTTAGCACAGGCTTTTACAAAGGAAAGCCTGACAGTACTGGACAGATATATGGAACAAGCTCATATGTAAGGGATTTTGCATTTATTGGAATGGTTTTGGAATATGATCAAAACAGCGGTATAGGCACCATTGAACAAAGAAATAAAATGGTTCTTGGTGATGAAATAGAAATAATACGCCCAAACAAAGAAGTGTTCAAGCAAACTATTGATAAGATGTGGAATGAGGAAGGAGAAGAAATTTCATCTGCCCCCCATCCACAGCAAATTATAAAAATGCCTATGAAGGAAGTTGTAAGCAAATACGATATTTTAAGAAGGGAGAGACGAGATGGTGAGTGAGGTAAATAATCATTGTCTGCAAAGCAGCGTAATAAATGCCCCAATAAATAGACCGCTTATTATAGGTATAACAGGGGGTACAGGCTCAGGGAAAAGTACTGTTGCACGTGCAATATTTGAAAGCATACCAGAAGCAAATGTAGCAATAATACAACAGGATTGCTATTACAAGGATCAGAGTCAGCTACCTGCTGAAGAAAGAGTAAAGGTAAACTATGATCATCCATTAGCCTTTGACAACGAGCTTATAGTAAAGCATATCAAGAGCTTGCTCAGTGGACAGGCTATTGAAAAACCGCAGTATGATTTTACAGTTCATAACAGAATGAAAGAAACTATAAGAGTTGAGCCTAGGGATATAATTATAGTGGAAGGTATACTTGTTTTGGATTGTCCAATGCTGAGAGAGCTTATGGATATTAAAATATTTGTTGATACAGATATGGATGTACGTATAATAAGAAGAATAATGAGAGATATGAGCGAGAGAGGCAGGACTCTGGAGTCTGTTATAGATCAATATCTGACTGTAGTAAAGCCTATGCACTATGAATTTGTTGAGCCGACAAAAAGATATGCTGATATAATAATCCCAGAGGGCGGTCATAATTTAGTAGCTATAGATATTATGGTTGCAAAAATTAAATCCATAATAGAACAAAAGAAATAATGTATTAACTTTCCTTAATATGACAATAATAAAAAGAAGGAACTGTAGTGAAGCTACAGTTCCTTCTTTTTAAACTATTAATGCAGATTGAGGAGGTTGTATTTTGGTTAAAGAACAGTTTTGGATTGATGAGCTAAGAAAGCAGGAGAAAAAAAGAAATTTCTACATGCTGATTCAAAAAAACAGACTCAAGCATACGGCTATATGCTTTCTAGTAGTATTCTGCCTGTTGATATGCAGATTATTTTATATACAGGTAGTAAAGAGTAAGGAATACAGTCAAAAAGCAGTGCAGCAGAGAATGATAACCATACCCCTTGAAATGAATAGAGGAGAGATCTTAGATAGAAATAATATACCATTTACCGATAGAGATTTAACAAAAGTAATAATTGTTTATCCTGCCTATGTCCATGATAAGCTGGCAACAGCAGAGACTGTTTCAAAAGCCAGTGACAGCAGCACAGAGGAAGTATTGTCCCGTATACAAGGAACACTGAGCTCGGTGGAATTTGCAGCAAAATCAGAAAATAACGAACATCTAAAGCTCATAGAAAGCGGAGTAATAAAAGGGGTAATGATAGTAGAGAAAAAGCAGAGATACTCTGAAAGCAGTCTTGCACGCCACGTTATTGGTTATGTCAGCAGCAGTGATAAAAATGGTCAGATGGGCATTGAAAAAAGCATGAATCGATTTTTAGCAGGGGCAGGAGCGGATAGTCTTGTTGCAGTTGTAGACAGCGGCAAAAACATAATACCGGGCTTGGGCTTTAGAAAGGTTGAAGGTATAAAAAGCGGAGAAAGCTATAATATTAAGCTGACCTTGGATTATCATATTCAAAGAATCGTTGAGGATGTAATGAAAAAGAACAATATTAATGGCTCGGCTATAGTAATGGACATAAAAAATGGAGATATTTTAGCTATGGCAAGCACTCCTGATTTTAATCAGAATAATATAAAAGATCATATAAATAGTACTGGAAATGAACTGATAAACAAGTCCATATGGCAATTTGACTTTGGTTCAATATTCAAGACAGTTGTTGCAGCAGCAGCACTAGAGAATCATGTTATAGACGTTAATGAAAAGTTTACTTGCGTCGGAAGCATAAATATAGGAAACAGCATAATAAAATGCTCAACTCATAAAAACCATGAGAATATGGAAATGTCACTAAAGGAAGCCTTTGCACTGTCATGCAATACAGCCTTTGTAAGCATTGGCGTTCGGGTGGGAACTGATAAAATACTTGACATGGCTAAAAAGTTGGGATTTGGAGAAAAACAGTGTCATATGCTATTGGAAGAAAAATCAGGCAATTTGCCTGCTTCATCGGAGGATGGCATAGGTAATATTTCTATAGGGCAAGGGAAAATACAGGTTACTCCCCTTCAAGTCACAACTATGATGGCAGCAATAGCTAATGGCGGTATAATGCATGAACCAGCTCTAATAGATGAGCTGGTGGATGACGATGGAGTGACAATGAAAAAAATGGAGAGATCTGCTGCCGAAGTAGTGCTTTCTTATAGAACAGCAAATACACTAAAGGAGATGCTTGCAGAGGTTACCAGAAGTGGAACAGGCTCAAAGGCTAATATGGATGCTTTGGGTGGAAGCAGCGGAAAAACCAGCTCTGCTGAGACTGGAATAAACAGCGGTGAGGTAGTACATGGATGGTTTTCGGGCTATATCCCTACAAAATCTCCTAGATATGCAATAACAGTTTTTATGTATAATGGTCGTTCGGGAGGAGCCTCGGCAGCACCAATATTTAAGGAAATAGGAACCAGAGTATTGGAGGAATATAATAGATAAACTATACCAAATAAATATTTGCCTTATACATGCACAATGCAATACTGTTTTTCATATTATTTAGAATGAGGCTGATTATATAAAATGTAGAATGTAGCATGTAAAATATGAAATTTATAGGTGCTTTTTATATATAAAAAGCACTAAACGTTTTATATAAGTTATTATAAAATAAATGGTTTTGCAAAAGCCTGCTTTTCAAAGATGCAGTTATTTTGAAACAAGCTGTTTTGTGTCTGCTTATAAGCAAATACTACATACATGGACTTGATATATATAATCTGGAGGTGTTTTTATGTTTTTGATGCTTACGACAATAATAGCCTCTACCATTAAGGATCTGGTGCTGTTGTTTGGTTACGTACAAAATGTCAATTCCTTTCCTCAACCATTAAATGCAGAGGAAGAGCAGCATTACCTTGAGGAATACCGAAAGGGTAATGAGGATGCAAAAAATGTGCTGGTTGAAAGAAACCTGAGACTCGTAGCACATATAGTAAAAAAATATACTAACACCGGCAGGGATATTGATGATTTAATATCTATAGGAACAATAGGTCTGATTAAGGCTATCATAACCTTTAATGAAGATAAGGGCACCAGACTTGCTACCTATGCTGCCAGATGTATAGAAAATGCTATACTTACCAAAATACATCATTGTTCAAATACTTTTGTTTATTTTCTATCAAATATAAGCCCCACAACAAATTTAAATAGAAGCGGTTAAGCAAGAGACTGAAAAAAGATCTAAACTTGACAAATGACCTTAGTTTTGTTGCTTTAAATAACATATTCACAAATGCATATCTGATTATAAAATTAATCAAGAGAAAAATGTATGTAAGTGAGTGTGCATAACATACAACCTTTATTATTGTAATTTCAAATTCCTTTATATATAATGAAATTATCAAATATTAAGGGGGAATACCAATGAGAAAAAAATTTCTATCGTACTTCATGGCTGCGCTAATACTTGTTTTAAGCTTCTTAGTTCCTATTCCCAGTAGCTTGCATGTCATTGCGTTATCTGAAAACACGGTAGTAATCAACGAAATCTCTTGGATGGGTACAACTATTAACTACAACAATGAGTGGATAGAGCTGTATAATAATTCCACTGCAAGCATTAACCTTAATGGTTGGACACTTAAGGCAAAGGATGGCACACCAAGCATTACACTTAGCGGCACAATTCCTGCAAATGGATACTTTCTTTTAGAACGCACTTCTGATGCTACTGTTACAGAAGCAGCGGCAAATCAAATTTACACAGGAGCTTTAGGCAATGAAGGTGAATATCTGGAGCTAAGAGATAGCTCAAATAATCTAATTGATTCAGTGGACACATGGTACAGCGGCAATAACACTACTAAAGCTACAATGGAGCGTATTGATCCTCTTCAAAGCGGCTTGCTTTCTTCAAATTGGAATACAGCCACCATGACCTACAGCGGCGGCTTGGGCACACCAAAAGCTTTCAATTCTATACCAGTTCCCCCAAGTAATATGGAGCAATTAAATACTGTTAGTGATGCACTGGGTGCAATCAATATTTATTTTAACAAAAGTGCAGTAACCTCATATGCTTCCAGCACATCCAACAAAGCTAACTATCACGTAAACCTTGAAAATAGACTAATCAAAAGAATCAACGCAGCCACTACATCAATTGATGTTGCCACTTATGAAATCAATCTTCCAAATCTTATTGCAGCCCTTATGAATAAAGCGTCAAAAGGGGTAAAGGTAAGGCTTATAGCTGATGCAAAAAATCCTGGCGATGCAGACTATTCAGATAGATATACAGAAATGAGATTATACCTTGAAAAAATGATCAGAGGATATGACGGAGTAGTTGGAACAAGTGACGATATAATAATTTTAGCAGACTCTCCTATATTTGCTGTTGAGGATACAGCACTAAGAACCAGCTATGGTCTGCCAGCTACAGTTACAGGCTTTACATATAAAACACTCAAGGTTGGAACAAGCAATATAAGCGGTTATTTGATAGCCGAGGGCGAAAAGAAGACTGATGGATCTTATTACGCAGCGGCTGATCAAATGCACAATAAATTTATGATAATTGATAATAGCTGGGTATGGACAGGAAGCTGGAACTTTACTATTACCTGTACCTATGGTTCAGAAGAAAATATGAGAAAGGGGATACTGGGCGGTAACTCACAGCACTCAATTGAAATAAACTGGCCGACACTAGCAAGTATATACAAAACTGAGTTTGATGAGATGTGGGGTTCATCAACCTTGACTCCAAATACAGCAGTATCCAATTTCCATGGCAGAAAAATAGATAATACTACACACAGCATAAATATTAACGGCAAAACTGTTGAGATTTATTTCTCTCCTGGAGACAACGCAATGGAAAGAGTAGTTGAGCTGGTTAATAATGAAGCCCACCATAAAGCATACTTTACGATATTTGCATGGTCACACCAAGCACTTACAGATGCACTTAAATACAAGTGGGAAGGCAGTTATCTTGATATGGAGGGTACTAAAACAGGCTTTGATGTTCGTGGCGTATTTGAAGGTGAATATTGGAATCAATGGTGGAGCGCAAGTGTAGATATGACAGGGCGTACAGCTAGTCAGACATCTACTAATAATCCCAATATCAGATGGAACAATCCTGCACCAGTATATAAGGATGCAGAAGATAGGAAGCTTCATAGTAAGACTATGATAATAGATGTAAATACAAGCTCTGATCCTACAGTCATAGCAGGATCGACAAACTGGAGCAACAACGGAGAAAATGTAAATGATGAAAATATGCTGATTATACATGATGCCAACATTGCCAACCAATTTTTACAGGAATTTGTTGCAAGATATCAAGCGGCAGGCGGTACTATGCAGTAGGTAATATTATATCTTATCAGAGGAAGTCGAAAGGCTTCCTCTGATACAATATTTCTGTAATAACCAAATAGAAAATGCTATGGTTACTTCAATATAAAATGCATTAAGCTATTTATATCGAATACTTATCATACCATCATTCCAAACCATCTTATCGACTATACTCCTTATATAATCTCTCTTAAAAATCGTATTATCACATTTTTGAAACAGCAAACCAAAGTCCGAAAAAATCTGAGTCAGGTATTCTATGTCAGTGTTTTTTAAATCAACTTTATTATTACAGCCGCATTTAAGTTTATTTTCTAAATCCTCTCTTTTAAACTGCAAGGTAT
>CALGKJ010000011.1 GCA_937930535.1 uncultured Clostridia bacterium | reverse complement strand
CAGCAAATCAGAAATAAGATCCTTGAATTGCATGGATCTATTGAAAGATTTATTGCAGATACCAGTACTCCGCTTTCACTCTCAACAATACTGGATTATACTAAGAGAAAAAATATTACATCTGCAAAATTCAAGACACACTTAGTACTATCTTTGAATATGAGTTATGATGAAATCGTTCTCAGTGAAGAGAAGCAAATAGAAAATTATGTAGATAAGCTGTATGAGGATCTTTATAATCAGGATATTGAAGTGATGGAGTATCTGAAAACTCTGTGCTTCCAGCGTGAAATGTTGCGGGCTGCCGCAAAAATATATAGGATGCTCGCCATGTATAATTATTATAAAGACAAAAAAGATATTGCTGTGATGCAATTAAAGCTAGCAATAGAAATTATCGAAAACCGCAATGAAGCTTCGTTATTAATAAGCTTTTTATTAGACATGGGAGTGCTATATTATTATACAATGCAATATAATAATGCAACTCAAATATTCAATTT
Organism: uncultured Clostridia bacterium; assembly: GCA_937930535.1. Lineage (GTDB taxonomy): Bacteria > Bacillota > Clostridia > Lutisporales > Lutisporaceae > CALGKJ01. The sequence goes on along the minus strand of CALGKJ010000011.1, from coordinate 8,492 downwards.
ACTTCAAAACAGCCTTTTCAAATCTCACAGTATTGATAATAGTGCTTTGTTTAAGTTCTATATAAGGTATGGCAATCTGCATCTTGCCCTTACCAATTATTCAGAAGCTAGAAATCTGTTTCATAAGGCACTAAAGTATACTTCTAAAAAATATGAAATATCCAAGATTTATATAAATATAGGTTTGACCTTTAGACGGCATTGCAGCTACTCAAAAGCACTGGAATGCTATCAAACCGCATTGCAATATACTGACGATACAGATATAGCAGGTCTATGCATCATATACAATAATATAAGTGAGGTATATAAGAGTACCGAGGATTATACTTATGCACTCAAATACATACATAAATGTATAAATGCTTTAGAAAACAACTTCCTTAACCCATTGTTCAAAGCCTGTTATATTACATATTTTCAAATAAAGCTTCAAATGAATTTAATAGATGAGGCAGCTGACGATTTGCTCAAGCTCCTATATAAGCTTGAAGAAAGTAATGCACCAAGATCGCTGATTTTCCAATTTGTAAATTACTTCATTAATCTAAATATAGAAAGCATCATAGATAAGCTAGAGATGTTTTTATACTGCTGCCTCAAAAGCTGCAAGGAAAAAGAAGCTGTCATGATGGTGATAAACTCACTGGGAAATATTCACCTATTCAGACAAGCACATAATAAAGCAGCACTGCCTGCTGCAAAGACATCTTGCATAAATATTACTTTAATGAATGAAAAAGATAAAAGCAATCTTAGTACAGTCAGTAAAGCCTATAATAAAAGCATATAGCCTTTACAATAATTATATTAACGAGGTGTTCTTATATGAAACTAGATGTTAAGGATATCACTATATTATGCAAGGGCGAACAATTAAAAAAGCTGATTTTAGAAAAATATCATTCATTAGATAATTTTCTTGAACAAAATAAAATCAGTTTATATAGCAATTCTATTGTCAGTTATCTGAATAAAAAAGAAATACCCTCTCAAAAGTTTAAAAGGATTTTAGAAAACATTTTTGAAAAAAAATACGATGAACTATTTTTAAGTGAAGAACAGCAAATTCAGCAGTATGTAGAAAGCATATATGACAATATAGATCTGTATGTTGATAAAGCTAACCAAGAAGTTATTGAACATTTAAGACAAATCTGCATTAAAAAAAGCCTTTGGCTGTCAGCCTCAAAGCTATATAGAATTCTCAGCATACAAAGCCATAATGTAAATAATCTGCCCTTGGCAGTTGAATGTATAAAAATTGCTATAGATTTTGCAGAATATCAAAAAGACAATAATTTACTTATAACCTATGTTTTTGACCTATTATGTCTTTATTCTTTTAGAGGCGAATACAACAGCATGCTGGAAGCAAGCAAAAAAATAGAAAAAATATTATCTAACATAGCTGATAAAAATAATCATTGGTTTTTTCTGCTGTATTACTATCAAGGTCAGGCTTACACACATATGAAAAACTATGACACTGCCTTAAAGCTGTATAATAAAGCACTAAATTATACTTCCAACAACTTTGATATCTCCAGAGTATTTTTGTTTATAGCATCGCTATACATGTTGCAGTCTGATTACTTTCTAGCATCAGAATACACCATGAAGGCTCTAAGCCTTTTACTAACTAATAGTAGTGAAAGCTTAAGCATAGCCTATGCTTATATGTCCGAAATAGAAAAACAGTCGAATAACTATGATAAGTCCTTAGAAAGCATAAAAAAGGCAATAGCTTTTACTGATAGCAATTTAGGCATATTCTTTACTCTTCCATATATTGAGCTGTTAATATTAAAAAAAGAATATGAAGCAGCGTTAAACGAGCTTAAAGCTAGTGTTAATAAATTATCCGCTACGTCCAATAATCAAATATTTAGTGAAGATACTATACTTTACATATTTCTGGCTGCACAGTTATGCTTCAAGTATAATTGCTATGATATTATCCTGCCAGTTAAGCTGCAATTAACTTCATATTTGCTGCAAGCCTTACAAAAAAATATCAGTCCCACAGATCTCGAAGCTAGCTTTATAGGATATTTGCAAGCTGCCGAAGATAATATCTATATGGTTAAAGACCTTGCAGCATACCCTTTTAACTATGTATTACTAGACTATACCGAAGCTTATGGCAATAATAAGTATAAACCCCATATTATATATAAATATTATTAATATGTATTTAAGGCATGGCTAATACCCTGAGTATATGCTATGCCTTATGTCGTCACTGCATATTTAGCCGATCCCTTCTTACTATAGAATAAACCACATGACTAACATAATGGTCATACAGCCATTCCACATCCCGCAGTGTCCCCTCTTGAACCATTCCCACCCTTTCTACTACCGCTCTGCTGCTGGCATTGAACTCGGCACATCTTATTTCCACCCTGTTAAAGTTCATGTTAGTGAAAATATAGTCGATCAGTGACCTGCATGACCTTGTGATTATGCCTCTGCCTTGATATTCTTCTGATATCCAATAGCCTATGCTTGCATGCTGATTTGACCAGCTTATATCATGTATACTGATAATTCCGCATAGCTTATTTTTATACCATATGCCCATCTGCAAGCTTTCCTCACGTGCATACCTTTCAATTGCACTTTGAATATAATTGGCTATATCCTCAACACATCTGACATTATCAAGCCAAGGAAGCCATTGCTTAAGATAATATCGGTTGATATCAATAAGCCTGAATAGGTCATATGCATTTTCAATTTCCAGCAGTCTTAGCTCTATTTCGTTATCTACATAGTGTTGAACCATATTTACACCTGACTTCCTTTTATATATTTTTTGATGAACAAATATAGTTTTATATTAATCTTGATTATTGTTGCCAAGTTATGTGCAATAATATAAAATGTAAGGGAACCTTTGAAATTAATACTTTTATAGGTAAGATAGGTAAGTAACTATAATATAGTATGCATTAACATATAAAGAGGTGATATCATGATAAAGGTAAATAATAGAGATTATCAGTGGGAAGAAGGCTTGACTGTGGAAAAGCTGCTGCAGCAAAAAAACTATACTTATCCCAAATTAATAGTTAAAATAAATAATAAGCTTATACAACCAGAGGAATATGCTTCTACTGCAATACATGATGGCGACGATGTAAAAGCCATTCATTTGCTTGCAGGGGGCTAAAAATCAGGTGGAGTATGAGTAAGGTTACAAATAATAATGCACCTGTAGTAGTAACAGACGTAAGATATAGAATGAGCCTTTCAATAATACGTGCCCTGGGAAGAAAAGGAATAAAAGTTATTGCCGCAGAAAATAAATCCACATCAAAATCCGCTGCCCTTGGCTTTTATTCAAAATATTCCAATGAAAAAATACTGCTTTCAGATGCTGATAAATCCGAAAGCAGCTTTATAAAGGATTTAATAGCTTATGCAGCTAACTCATATCAAAAAGCTGTACTGATACCAGTAGGCATACATAGCATTATGGCTGTAGCCTCTAATAAAGATAAGCTAAAGTCATACTACGACTTTATAATACCAAACATAGAGTGTATTAATATCGCCAATGACACCAATAAGCTTTTAGATATAGCCAGAGAAATTGGCATACCAGTACCAGATACAACAACCTTGCAAACTGACGAAACCATAGAGGAGCTTTCCTTGAGAATAAAATATCCTGTTGTAATAAAGTACAGGCAGGGTGAGCTTTTAAAGCTTGGACCGGAAAAACGCTATAAAATTGTACATAACAGCACAGATTTTGTTAGTATCTTTTCCGTTATGCATAAATTGCAGGAGTATCCTTTGGTACAGGAATATATAAGCGGTGACGGCTTTGGTGTATCTGCTGTATTTGATAAGGCTGGAGAGCCTATAGAGGTATTTTGCCATAAAAGATTACGTGAATACCCGGTATCAGGTGGACCAAGCTGTTTTTGTGAAAGCTTTTGGGATGAAAAAATGGTAAACTATGCCGTAAAGCTGCTAAAAACACTTAAATGGCAGGGTGTAGCCATGGTTGAGTTTAAGGGTGATCCTGAGGGCAGACTTGCACTGATGGAAATAAATCCTCGTATATGGGGAAGCTTTCCTCTTACTCTTGCAGCAGGTCTGGATTTTCCATATACTATTTATAAGGCAGCTATATACCATACAAGGGATAAAAGCTATTCAGCCAGTATGCCCAATTACAAAACAAATAAAAAGATGCGATACATACTACAAGACCTTATGTCATTTAAGGGATATTTAAATATAAGTAAAAATAAGACCGCCTTTATACTTAAATTCTTAAAGGATATGCTTAACCCCACCATATCAGATGGGGTATTTGATATTAAAGATATAAAATCGTCACTGCAATATTTTAAACAAGCAATCAGAAAATTTAATAGGTAGGTGAGCTTCCTTGCGCTTCGATATGCACATACATTCCACCCATTCTCCTGATTCAGAATCCTCAGTAGCTGACATTATTAACACCGCAATTAAACGAAAACTTGACGGCATATCAATTACAGACCATAACAGCTTTAAGGGCAGTAAACAAGCCTTGAAAATAAACAACAGCGATTTAATTATCATACCCGGTGCTGAGTATTCTACTGAAGCTGGGCATCTTCTGGTTTATTTTCTTCAGCAGGGCTTGGAGACCTTAGGTTTAAAAAGAGACTCCTTTGGCAGATACTTAAGTACGGAGCTTATAGCTGCTGCCCATGAGCAAAATGCTCTTGTATACATTGCACACCCTTTTAGCAGAGGGCGGCTATATGACAACAGCATATTAAGTATGGTTGACGGCATAGAAGTATACAACAGCAGGGCAAGCAAGTGGGGAAACCCTTATTGCAACAGGGATGCTATGGATAAGGCCATAAAGCTGCGTAAACCCTATTCGGCTGGAAGTGATGCACACCACCTTGCGGAAATCGGGAATGCATTTGTTGATATATCTGTAAATACCAAGTATACTGATGATATAAAATCCGCTTTATCAAGCGGCTGTTCGATGGTTTATGGTAAAACCTCATCTTCATTATATAAAGCAAAAAGTCAGTTAATAAAATGCAAAAAAGAAAAAAGTGCTAATATAAAGCCTATGCTTAAGCTGATGTATTTCTTTCTAAGAGAAACCTCCCTAAAGCTAGGCATAGGAAAATCACCTGATGAAGGAATATACTCGCTAAAGGATGAAAGGATTGAAAGACATGATTTTGATTGAGGCTGCTCGCAGAGTCAACCATCACATCAAAAAAAGAAAAAAACAGCAATTAGGAAAATATTTAAGTCTTGTACGCAGAATCGAAAGAACTGCTCCGTTAGAAAATAATAAGGTAGTAGCCATAACCTTTGACGACGGACCTAGTGCCGCTCCTCCTGAGCCAAACAGGCAGGGAGTTACAACAGGTTTAACTGCTACACTCCTTGATATATTAAATTCTTATGGAGCTAAGGGTACCTTTGATGTTATCGGTACAACAGAATATAACTATCCCGATATTATGGGAAAGCTGCATACAGCCAATTGGGGAGGTATAAAATACGACCACTACCCTGATTATGGCAATGACAAGCTTGGCGGCATTGTAAACCTTAAGGATATAGCAAAACGAATTATAAGTGAAGGACATGAGCTTTCCAACCATACCTTCAAGCATATACTATTCGGTCCTATGCTCTTTATATATGGAAAACGGGAGCATTTTCACAGTCTTGAAGAAGTGGTATGGGACTTGTCCCAGCTTCATAAGTATGTTAAGGAAGCCTTGGGATATGATATGAAGTTTTCAAGACCGCCTCACTATATTGATAAAATAACTGGCGGCTATAATTCCTATGATGCTTATTCCATAGCAGGCTACAACTATCTGGCAGCAAGCTTTGACGGCGGCGGCTGGAAGTCCACAGCAGGGGATTATAAAATGGATGTATTGGATATGGTTGCACCCCTTGAAAAGGCGTTGAAAGCTGATCCAGATGCACTAAACGGACAGATAATATTCCATAAGGACGGCTACAATATGTCCCATCAGACCCCTGTAGTTGATGCGCTGCCAAGACATCTGGAGCTTTTAAAGCAGTATGGTTATACTGTGGTTACTGCATCCAAGCTGGTAGATTTGTCGCCCTATGCGGATGTTCCACAGACTGACCCCATACACGAAACCCTGCGTTCCTTAGAAAAGACAGGCTACTGCGTGGCTTACAAGGATAATACATATCAGCCCGATAGATACCTTACTAGAGGTGAGCTTGCAATGATGATAACACCTCCTGAAATAATAAGAACACATCATTGTAAAATGACTAAATTAGAGGAATACTACGCTGGAGATATAAATATTTCGCTTAATACTGCCTTTAGAGATGTTACAGAAAAACATCCCTACTATGCAGGTATATCCTGCTCTGGAAATATTATTGCACCTAATAGCAGGAGCTTTAATCCAGATAAGCCAGTTGACAAAAGGGATTTTGAAGCCTTTTTAAATAATGCCGCTTCGGGAAGCAATCTGAATTGGAGTGCTAAATCCGACGGAGCTGTAAAACGCAGAGATGTTTGTGATGTGCTTCTAAGCTATATTATAGGGAAGCAACCATAAAACCCAATAGGCAGAAAAATGCTAAATGATATGATAAAGGTGAATGATGGCTCATTCACCTTTTGATATTCTATAGAGCGCTTACACCCCACCTAAATCAAAATCCGGCACATAATCCTTAACCGCCGAGCTATGCTCCTGTATAAATCCGTTTTCCAGACCCAGCTTAAAGAAATAGTCTATGATATACTCATATTCCCACTCATCCAGCTTGCGGTTGATTTCCTCATATGCTGATGCCTCATACATTGGAGTATACTGACACATCAAGCTTACATAAGCCTGCTCACCCATATTATCTCTTATCCAGCGCAGTATATGCTTTGTATCCTCTAATAAATCTGGCAAAATCATATGGCGAATCAAAAGACCCCTTTTCATCAATCCACTTTCATCAAATACAGGAAAGCCTACCTGCTCATACATGGCCATTACTGCCTTTGTAGTAATATCAAAATAATCCTTAACATTTGAATATTTTTTAGAGTATTTATCGGAATAATACTTAATATCCGGCATGTATATATCAACAATGCCATTGAGAGCTTCTATTGTCTCAACTGTTTCATACCCATTCGTATTATATACTATAGGTATGCTTAATCCCCTTTCCTTTGCTGCTCTGACTGCTTCTGCTATATGCAAAGCATGGGGCGTAGGGGTTACAAGGTTTATATTTGCCGCACCCTTTTCTTGAAGCTCCAGCATTATTTCCGAGAGCCTTTCTATGCTTATTTCTTTTCCATAGCCCTCTTGACTGATTTTGTGGTTCTGACAGTAAACACATTTCAAATTACATCCGCTGAAAAAAATAGTGCCCGAGCCTGACTGTCCTGATATACACGGCTCCTCCCACTGATGCAGAAAGGCTTTAGAAACTATAACCTTATCCCCTACTCCACAAAAACCCGGACTTTCATATCTATTAATACCGCACCTTCTAGGACATATAGTGCAGCTCTTTAGCTTATCCATTATTTATTGCTCCTTTTATTACGATTTATCTGGCAAACAAAAACACTAATGCCATAGGTATACATAATACACCAAACCCAATATAAAAAAGACTCATACTATTCAACTTAACATAACCCTTGTGCTTAAGCTCCTCCTTCAACTGTGCAGAAAGCTGTCTAAAATCCTTTATATGTCTGTATCCCTTAAAAACTATTACTTCGCCTGTATATTTAACAGTTGCTTTAGGCTTAAAATCCTTTTTATTTATAATATCAATGTTTAAATTAGTATCAATAATTGAGATTCCAAACTTATCCTTTTTATACTTAACACCGTACATAAACAGCATACATTCAATTATATTAAATATCTTGTCACAGTCAGAATTAAAAACTGAAATAGTATAATCCTTGATACTGCTTGTCACTAGATAAGCTATTATCAGTAAGCCTAAGCAAATAACAACATTAGTTACAGCAGTACCAGTTCCTGCAAGCCTGATAATATTTAGACCACTAAGGATAGTTGCAAATAATAGGTTTAACTTATGTACCGAATGATTTATGATTACCACCTTGTTTCTATAAGCAAGTACTCCCAAACCGATAAGCACTACACTCCAAGTAATAGCGGCAATGCTCATAAAGCCTTCAACTCTACTCAAATACAGCTCCCCCTTACTATCTATTGATTAATCGGATAAGTACTATTATAATGTTTATCCAGTATTTCTCTATAAAAAAGCTATCACAATACTTAAACTATATTCAACAATACAGCAAAAAATCCTTTATTGCTTCATATAACTATATATATTGATTTATAAGTAAAGAAATACAAAAGGTCATGTGCTTGTAATTGTTTAAATAAAACTATACAATTTATATATGGGGTTTTATGATTTTAATTTAGGGAGGGACGATATGAAAA
>CALGKJ010000010.1 GCA_937930535.1 uncultured Clostridia bacterium | reverse complement strand
TATTTAAATTGCTATACAATTTGTCCCTATGCGTAACTAGTTGTTTGTTCTACCGAAACATAGGATGTATTTAAATTTAATATCCTCGTCATTAATTGAACCTTCTTCAAAGTTCTACCGAAACATAGGATGTATTTAAATTTATCGAATTGGGATATGGTGAAGAGCTTGATACGTTCTACCGAAACATAGGATGTATTTAAATTGTCCTAGCACTCTTTGCACCTCATACAGCTCCGCTGTTCTACCGAAACATAGGATGTATTTAAATAAGTGGGAGATTTGAGTTTAGTGATAGTTTCGTGTTCTACCGAAACATAGGATGTATTTAAATTTGTAAAAGTCTATTATACACTTACCTTGAGACAGTTCTACCGAAACATAGGATGTATTTAAATCTTCTATATGCTTTAAGGTATAGGCTGTTTGTCCTAGTTCTACCGAAACATAGGATGTATTTAAATTTACAAGCACCTTTTGCTATTAACATTTCTTTTGGTTCTACCGAAACATAGGATGTATTTAAATGTGTTATTGGATTAAAACGTTCACCATTTTTTTTAGGTTCTACCGAAACATAGGATGTATTTAAATTTTAGATCATGGACTGCGAAATTAAAACCGCATCTCGTTCTACCGAAACATAGGATGTATTTAAATGGCATTGACAAGGTTCTTCCAGAGAGACAGCACTAAGTTCTACCGAAACATAGGATGTATTTAAATGATGTAAGAAATGATCAATATATACAAGATGCAACGTTCTACCGAAACATAGGATGTATTTAAATAGAGGTTAAGCTATGGTAGAAGTAATAGCGGTAAAGTTCTACCGAAACATAGGATGTATTTAAATTAATAAGTTCTTGTACTTGATTGATTTGTTATTACGTTCTACCGAAACATAGGATGTATTTAAATAAACCATGATAACGATATTCGCCAGCTTTTCCGTCAGTTCTACCAAAACATAAGATCTATTTAAATTACCCAAGCTCGCTCCACTCCCACGGCACAACTGTTCTACCCACCCCCCACAAACCACACCCCAAAAACTGTAAGTTCACATCAATCTCGCTTTACCCACAATAACATCCATCACCGCAATACCAAAAACACCTCCACAAAACTCCAAAAATGCTTACAATTTGTAGTATGCAATGATATAATAACTATATTAGGTGGTAAATCTTTCACATTACCCCAAAAAGGGTATATGCTATGCCTTGCAAATTAGTGTGCTGAGTGTTGAGAACCTGTAGTATACAGACTTATACATAAGTAGAAGCTTATTATAGTCAAACAATACCAAAGCAAAATTCAAAATTTGGGGGGATACTGTGCAAAAACTAGAATTAAATGACATTGAGCTTTTAGGCGAAGGGCCTCAGATTAGAAGGTACATAGAAACAACATACGGAAATCTTGAGGATTTTATAATAGTGTGATCTTTCCAGTAGCACTAAAATCAGTAAGAACATATCTGAGTCAGGAGAAAGTGTGATCCAACAGGACGTAAATGTATACTTCTTATTGAAAACACATTATAGCTGTAACTATAAATAGTAGCAAGTTAGATAGAAAATCCCTAAGCGTCAAAGAATCAACCCATAGAACTGATTATTGTGAAATTATATAATAAATCCAGTATGGAGATGTTATTGCTCTATACTGGATTTTAAAAAACTTAATATTTCAAATAGTAGTTATTTATTTGATATAGTCTTTACCTCTTTTCCTACAGCGTCTCAACCACACTCTTTATCCATTTCTTAGATAAAACCCTCGGGAAGCCTACAGCCGCCTTTGTTATTTCTTCAAGAGCCAGCAGTCCGTACACCCCATACACAGGAAGCTTCCATACCAATGCCCCTATAAAAGCCAGCGGTACACCTACGCCCCATACGCCGCCCAGCTCCAGAAGCAGTGAAAAGGTGGTATCTCCTCCGCTTCTTAATATTCCTACAATAAGCAGAGTATTATATATTCTGATTGGGATCAATAAGCCAGTTATAATAAGTATTATTCTTGAGTTGCTGTATACCTCTGGAGTAATCTTAAACAGCGATAGTATAAGAGGAGAGGTTGCTATCAGTGCCATCCCCAGCACTACACCGATACCCACTCCAAGCACCGAAAAGGTCATTGCATAAGAGTAGGTTTTCTTTTTGTCACCTGCGCCTATTTCATGCCCAAGCATTACGGCACAGGCATTTGCTATACTAAATCCAATAACCATAAAAAGATTTTGTATTGTATTGGCAATATGCACAGATGCAACAGCCTCAGTATTTATTCTTCCAAATGCTACCGTATACATTATCATACCTAATGCCCAAAAACCTTCATTCAGCACTACCGGCAAGCCTGTTTTAAACACTGTTTTGACAAAGCTCATGCTGATATTAAACATTTCCTTTACTCTAGCAGCAAGTACACCGTTATTTCTATATATGATGATAAGCAATAGTATCAGCTCAACCATACGAGCAATGACAGTAGCTAAAGCCGCTCCCCTTACTCCCATTTGGGGCAGACCCAGCCTGCCGAATATAAGAGCATAGTTAAGCATTGTATTGGTAAGCAGTGCAACAGCACTTATTACCATAGGCAGCTTTGCCTGACCTATGCTTCTACAGCCGAAGCTGTAAGCAAAGCTTATGGTGGTAAAAATATAGCTGACAGATACAATCCTCAGATATTGACCTCCAAGCTCAATAACCGCAGCATCCTTTATGAAAAGACTGATTATATAATTTGGTGCGAAAAAAGCAGCTAAGGTAAATACAAGGCTTACGGTAACACCGCTAAGCAAAGATAAACCCAACACCTTGCGTATATTGTCAACATCATTTTTGCCCCAAAACTGGGCGGTAAATATTGCACAACTGCTGTTAATACCGAACATTATCAGTACAAACTGAAAAAACACCTGATTTGCCTGCCCCACAGCCGCAATACTGTCAGCTCCAAGCTGCCCTATCATCATGGTATCCACCATATTGAGAGCAGAGGATATAAGGTTCTGCGCCGCAATGGGCAGTGCTATAGCCAGCAGGCTTTTATAAAAAGCTCTGTCCTTTAAATGTAGATTATTCAACACAATCTCCCCTAACTGAAATAAAATAAAAAAAATGATTTAAAAAATAACCGAATATCAATATTATACACTTTCTATTATTATATAGAAAGCACTATGTATTTGGGGACATGTATAAAATTTCACATACCACATCCTTGTATGCAGTTAAGGCATTATTTTTACATATCCAGCAGTTGCATATATTGATAAAATACTGATATATTATAGATATCAATATCAAGCAGGATATTAAATATTATGATAATCCTATGGATTATGATAATCCTATGGATTATTACATATATACTAAAGATAGAGGTGTTAAAATGAGTGATATAGCAGGAAAAGGCTGTGAGGTTCTAATTCCCTTAAGCGAGCGCAGACCTGTTGAGGAAATCGAAAGAAGCATAATAACCAAATACAGAAAAGGTGTATGGTCAAAATTCATTAAGGCAATTAATGATTATAAGATGATAGAAAATGGAGATAAGGTTTGTGTAGCCGTATCCGGCGGCAAGGACAGCATGATAATGGCGAAGCTGTTTCAGGAGCTTAAGCTTCACGGCAATATAAAGTTTGAGCTTGAATATCTCGTTATGGATCCCGGCTACCATGAAAATATAAAAGAGCTGATGATATCAAACTGTGAGCATCTGAAAATACCAATAAAGATATTTGAATCCCACATATTCAGGATCGTAAACGATATAGCAAAGGACTATCCCTGCTATATGTGTGCCAAAATGAGGAGGGGAGCTTTATACAACAAGGCTCAGGAGTTGGGCTGCAACAAGCTTGCATTGGGACACCATTTTAATGATGTAATAGAAACTACCATGCTTAACATGCTGTATACAGGAAGCTTCAAAACCATGCTGCCCAAGCTGAAATCCACCAACTTTAAAGGTTTGGAGCTTATACGACCACTATACTATATAGAAGAAAAGTACATAGAAAAGCTGACCCAAAATGCAGGAATATGGCCCCTCAACTGTGCCTGTATGGTTGCCGCAGAAAAAACAGGCAACAAGCGTTATGAAATAAAAGCATTAATAGAGGACTTGAAAACCAAATTTCCTGATGTAGACAAAAAAATATTCAAGGCGGCTGATAATGTAAATATCGAGTCAATACTAGGCTGGGTAAAGGGTGACACCAAGCATTCATACTTGGATTTTTACGATGAGGATTAAACACTCTTTTAAGGAAGGGAAGACAAATGGCTAATAAGGATTATATGCTAAACAACTATAAAATAATAGCTGAGAAATTCATAGATGAAAACAAGCCTGCAAAGGCAATGAGCTTTTACCAAAAGGCATATAAAAGCAAGGGCGGCAGTACTGATGTAGAGCTTTTACTGGATATGGCTGTTTTATATGATGAGCTGGAGGACGACAAGAAGGCACAGAAAAAGTATAAGGAAATACTAGATATTGACCCCAATGAGGCAAGAGCTTACTATGGCTTGGCTATTATTTACGACAACAAAGAGGATTATGATACAGCCATAAGCTACTACAAAAAGGCTATTGAGCTGAATCCAAAATACAACAAAGCATATTTCTTTCTTGCAAACGTCTATGATGAAACAGGAGACAAGGACAATGCAATACTAAACTACAAAAAGGCAATAGACACCAACCCCAGCGACTTTTGGGCTTATGTAAACCTCGGAGTAATATACGAAGAAAGAAACAAAAACCACTACGCCCACGAGCTGATGAAGCAAGCCCTGCAAATAGAGCCAAATAACTACAAAGCCCTATTCAACATGGGAGTAATACTAAAAAAGCTGGGACAAATAGAAGAAGCCAAGGAACACTACTATAGCTCCATCAACAGTAACCCATACTACCCATATTCATACCTGAATCTGGGTGTAATCTATATCGAAGAAAAAAACTACACCAAAGCCGCAGACATATTCACACAAGGAATAAAATACAACAACGATGCAACATCCCTCTACTACAACAGAGGCTGCTGCTACGCCCAGCTAACACAAACCGAAAAAGCCCTAAAAGACATAATAAAAGCAGTAGAACTATACCCCGAACTAACAGACTTCATGAAACAAGACAAAGAACTAGACCCCATAAGACCCCTAAAAGCATACAAAGAACTATTCGAATAAGACCCCAAAGCAATACCCTCCTGCCAAGCTGTCCGCAACACACCCCAAAGGCATAGACCCATAGGACAGCTTGAGCAGTTTGAAACAAGCGGATGCAAATATACTACTCTTCCTCACTTATCCACCGAGAGCAACCCTACCGAACCCACATATTAACCACATAAACCAAAACCATAACCCCATAAGAAACAGGCAAAATAACCACATAATTCTTAAGCAGCCTCTTAATGCTAACCCTAAAATGCTCCAAGGTCAAAACCTGACACAAATGCAGCGGCGATATAAAGTAAAACAAAAACGAATTAGTATATATAAATATCGCATAAAGCAGCTTAACATCATAGCTGGGTGCCAAAGGCAGTATCATAGGATAAAGTATAGCAACCCCAGATTGAGTAGAAGCCAAAGGAAAGGCAATAAGAGCACAAGCAACTATTATCATAAGCTCCAAGGGCATACCCATATCCAAAAACGCTCTAAGCTGCTCAAGAATTTCACTGATATCATTTACCGAATTCTTAAACACCATTATTCCCACTATTGCAGTTACCATAGAAGGCTTTATACCCTTATAAAGGGTTCTATATAAAGGCTCTTTCACATCATATTTTGCATCTTTTCTTTTATCAAATATATTTATAGCAATGCTGACTGCGATTCCCCCAAGCAGAGAATAATTAAAATCAATACTGAATATGGCTGCTCCCAACATACTGACTAATATAGGAGAGGAATACAGCAAAAACTGCAATACACTTTTTGTATATTCCTTGATGCTGGCAGCTTGGGGAGCAATATCTCTATACTTTTTCACGTAGATCAGATATCCCGTAATATACATAGTAATTGCAACAGGTGCTTGAAGCTTTATAAAATCCCAGATTTTATAATCACCCAGCTTTGCCGCCAGCAATATTGTAGGCGACAATGGGAAAACAAAGTACAAGGCATGTCTGAATATCATATTGATAGCTGCTCTTTTATCCTCTGGTATATCAAGCCTTTTGCCTAATGAATTTACCACAGGGCAGGACATCAAGGCACCTCCCGTAACCAGCAGCGTACCTATTATGGCTGGAGCCATCAATATTGTAGTTTTTGTACTTCTAAGCATTTTCTCCAAAGCAGTGATCATTCTATCCAGTATAAAGTATTTTTCCATTAAATGCCCAAGTATACTGATAAGAGCAACAGTAATACCCAAGGATACTGTATCCCTCTCTATAGCACTTTTGTACAAAAGTGCAAAAACATAAACAATCCCCTTATTGTTTAAAAGAGCCAGTATAACTGCTCCGACTATAAGTGAAGATCCAATGTTTACCTTTTTGCTTACCAATATAAGAGTGACCACCATAGCGGCCAACAAAGTAAAGATAACCATTATTAACCCCTCTCAAAACAAATAGTAATCATTTAATATTTCTACGGTATCTGCCAAAACCCTTTTGCCCAATAATAAGAATATGCAGGCAAATATTGACTTTATCCAGTGATATACTATAATTTATATAATATCATTATATAAATAGGGATGTATAAGCAAACAAATACTTACGGTTTGGCAAGTCACGATAGGAGTGCATAAATGAAGGAACATAAGAAAATAGAGAAAAAGTATATTCACGAAAGAGACAAAGGAGTATGCTATTTTTGCGGCAAGGAGCTACCTCTAAAAAAGGTGACCTTGGATCATTACCTCCCTAAGAGTAAAGGGGGACCAGATGATACCTTTAATCTGGTTTTATGCTGCAAGAGCTGCAATAAACTTAAAAAAAGCAGCATACCAGAGGATTATGAACAGATTATGATACAAAACTTGAAAAAAGCCGTTGAAGATAGAAAAATAACAAGTAAAAGGCTAGGCATAAAGCATGAGGAGCTGATAAAAATAGTGTATGCAGTACACAGACTCGAAATTGCTGAGGACAGAATAATATTTCATGGCGATGAATACAGCTTCTACGTGGAAGACAATAAAATATCTATAGCTGACCCACGCAGATACCTATAGATTAGCAACTCTAAAACTCAAAATAATTTTCGTTAAGAGCTGCTAATCTCTTTGTGAGAAACAACTGGTAAAATTTAATTTTGAAGTTATTTCTCTATAAAAAGTAATTGTAAATAATAAATTTGTATGCATGGAAAAATAATAATATTTATGATATATTAATTCTATTGCAGGGTAAAATGATGATAAGCAAAGTGAAGGAAGTGACTTAAATGGATAATAAACAAACTTCATCAAATTTTATTAAGAACATAGTTACTGAGGATTTGAAAACTGGAAAACGCAGTGAGGTTATAACGAGATTTCCGCCAGAGCCTAACGGTTATCTTCATATAGGTCATGCAAAATCCATAGTGCTTAACTTTGAGCTGGCTGATGAATATAATGGAAAAACAAACCTAAGGTTTGATGATACAAACCCCGTAAAGGAAGACACTGAATATGTAGAATCTATTAAAGAAGACGTAAAATGGCTTGGGTTTGAATGGGATAATCTATATTTTGCATCAGACTACTTTACAGAAATGTACAACAGAGCAGTACTATTGATCAAAAAAGGCAAGGCGTACGTAGATGACCTGACCGCAGAGGAAATGAGAGCATACAGAGGAAACCTCAAGGAGCCGGGAAAGGAAAGCCCATACAGAAACAGAACAGCAGAGGAAAATCTTGACCTGTTTGAGCGTATGCGTAAGGGTGAGTTTAAGGATGGCGAAAAGGTACTAAGAGCAAAGATAGATATGGCTTCACCCAATATAAACATGAGAGATCCGGTTATATACAGAATAGCACACGCATCACATCATAATACAGGTGATGAGTGGTGCATATACCCTATGTATGATTTTGCTCATCCTATTGAGGACGCTGTAGAGGATGTTACCCACTCCATATGTACGCTGGAGTTTGAGGATCACCGTCCTTTGTATGACTGGGTTATACAGGAATGTGAAATGAAAAGTCAGCCTCAGCAAATCGAATTTGCAAGGCTTAACCTTACAAATACAGTAATGAGCAAAAGAAAGCTTAAGGCACTTGTTGACGAAGGGTTTGTGGATGGCTGGGATGATCCCAGAATGCCTACTATAGCAGGACTCAGAAGAAGAGGCTTTACGTCGGAAGCTATAAGAAGCTTTTGCAGAGAAATAGGCGTATCCAAGAGCAACAGCACCGTAGATGCTCAAATGCTGGAGCATTTTATAAGAGAAGACCTGCTTATGAAAGCACCAAGGACTATGGCAGTTTTAAGACCTCTCAAGGTAGTAATAACCAACTATCCAGAAGCACAAACAGAGCTTTTGGAAGTAGAGAACAACTCGGACAATCCAGAGATGGGCAGCAGAAAGCTGACCTTTTCAAGAGAAATATATATAGAGCAGGAAGACTTTATGGAAAATCCTCCAAAGAAATACTTTAGACTTTTCCCAGGAAATGAAGTACGTCTAAAGGGTGCATACTTTATAAAATGCAATGAAGTAATAAAGGATGAGGCAGGTAACATAGTGGAAATACACTGTACCTACGATCCTCAGACAAAGAGCGGAACAGGCTTTACAGAAAGAAAGGTAAAGGGCACTATCCATTGGGTAGATGCAAGCAGTGCGGTCGCTGCTGAGTTTAGATTGTTTGAGCCTTTAATACTGGATGAACAGTCAGAACAAGAAGGCAAAACCTTCCTTGAGCAGGTAAATCCAAACTCTATGGAGGTGCTTCAAGGCTATGTTGAATCAAATCTAACAGGTGTTAAGCCCCAGGAAAAGCTCCAGTTTTTCAGACATGGATACTTTAATGTAGATTCAAAATATACTACAGAGGAAAAACCTGTATTTAATAGAATAGTATCACTAAAAAGCTCCTTTAAGGTAGAATAACAAAAAAGCTCCACTTTCGTGGAGTTTTTCTTTTTGAGAGATTAAAAATAGTAACACATAGGCTCACAACTACATATACTATACCTGAGACTGTATTTAGGAGTGATTTATATGAGCCAATACGAAGAAAATGAGGATAGAGATTTAATGGAATTTGACCATTCCTACTGCCCATATTTTAGACAGAACCCATTGCAATTTATTTTCCCCTATGGACCGCCATCAACACCACCGGGGCAGGGACCGGGCTTTGGACCAGGCTTCGGACCGCCTTTTACACCGCCGGGGCAGACCGGACCAGGTTTCGGACCGCCTTTCACACCACCGGGGCAGGGAGGTCAGTTTTCAGGACCGCCGTCAGGACCGCCGCCTAGCGTAGTACCAAGACCTAAACCAACGGTTGGAATAATGGCGGTAGATCCCGGGGCTATAAGACCCTGCACATATAGATATGTATATCTATGGCTAAGAGACGGAAGGGCATTTTGGGCATGGCTGGTATTTGTAGGACCAAGATCTGTAGCAGGCTGGAGATGGACCGGACGCAACTGGAGGTATTTTGGTATAGATTTAAGACAAATACAAAATTTTGAATGCTTTTAAATTATAGGGGCTGTGCGATATACGCCAGCCCTGTCTTACAAGCCCTATGACCTGGATACAGGTCGATCTATGGAGGTATATCTAATATGTTTAATTGTGCTGCAAAATGCCTGCAATGCCCCCTTTACTCATATTACAGAGACTTTAAAAAGAATCCCTTTCAAAGGGTGTCTCAAGCGTCTAATCCTGTAACAGTAAAGACGAAAGTAATTAAGTATGAAAGAGAGAATATAAGTGCAGAGCTTAGAATACCAGTTTTGGAGAGTACGCAGAGCGGAAGTGACAGCTATGAAGCTGCACTGAAAAGATTAAATGAATCTATTGAGCTTGATATAACAGAATTTAACCAACAAATGATAAAAGCCGCAGATTATTATGCAGACTTGGCAAAAAAGAATGGTGAAAAATTCATACCTTATGTAGTATCTACTATATATCAAGTAACATATAACAAAAACGATATAATAAGTATAACTATACTGTATTATGAGTATATAGGCGGAAGAAACAGCTATATAAAAACTGCATATAACTATAATCTTAATACAGGACGTCCTATTTCCTTGAAGGATTTGTTTATAAGCGGTACTGATTACAAAAGCGTTATTAATAGAGAAATAATAGAAGAGCTGACTCAGAATAAGGACAAATACTTTCCAGATGCAGCTAAAACCTTCAAGGGGATTGCTGAGGATCAACCCTTTTATATAGAAGATGATGTCATATCAGTTTTTTTTGGTTTTCACCAGATAGCACCCTTGGAAAGCAAAATACCAGTTATTAAGATACCATTTTCCGAGCTTTCCCCAATATTAAATCCGGCATTAATAAAATAGCTCAAAAATTTAAGCAGGCACACATTGTACCTGCTTAAATTTTAAGCCTTATAATTCTTTTGATTTTTTACAGCCATAGTTTTTTTGCCAAAGAGCTTGCTGAATACAAAGGGAGCACCGCCGGATGCCCATAAACCGATTACAGTATACCTTATAAAGTTACTGCCTAATGCTTCTGGAAGCAGCAGCTTCAGACCCGATTTGATCCCCATCAGTATACCAATGCCTATTATCAGCTTTGCAATGTGTACAGGCAGGGTGGCTTTAGTGTCAAATCTGATATATTCCTGCTCCAGCAGAAATCCTATGAAAAAGCCAAGCATGGCGGCACAGGACTTAATGTAGTTTTCTTCGTGGAATATAAACAGCCCTAAAAGCATTGGAAGCAGAAGTATACCCATCAGCATGTTGTTATTGATTTTTCTTGAGTAGCTGTACAGCTTATTTACAATAAGCACCCATGCTAGTGCAATAAGCATACCGCCTATTACGTCTACAGGCCAGTGAAGCCCAAGATACATTCTGGATGTACCTACCAGAACAAAGATTGCCGAACCAATTATATATACAAGCTTGCTTTTTATATTTATCATTATAGTCAGCCACATAGAGGTAGAGCCTTGCGTGTGACCGCTTGGAAAGGAAAAACCGTCTGCGGTTTCCACCCTGATGGACTTTATTCCCTCCTGCCCTATAGGTCTTGGAGCTTGGAACGTTTCCTTTATACCAACATTAAGTGCGTTTCCAGAAAGACATACAAAACCCAGTCTATAGCCTAAATCCTTGTTTAAGCACCATAAAAAAATAGCTGCCAGTATTATTACTGTGCTTTCCTCTGCGGTTATGGTTATAAGCTCAAAAAGCTTATCTAAAAAGGGTGAACTAAAGCTTTGCAAAAATTTAATAATTTCTAATTGCATTGAGAACCTCCTAATCAGCATATTGCTATATTTATCGCCATTTATATTCATTATCTTTGTTAATTACAGACTTGTCAATTGGTTTAACTGCAAAGGGCAGTCCATAGGCTGAATATCTGGGAAACATTTTATAAAAGCATGGAATTCTATTCTCACTTTGTTAAATACTATGTGTTATTATGGTAATATTAAACTAAAAATATTAAGGGTGGTTTATAAATATGGAAATGAATAACAGCAACGAAAAGGCATGGAATCAGAACACCTATGATGCATGGGTGCATAGATTCGGTACTCCTCAGGAGATGGCAGAAAAGCTGAAAAAAGACCCCATAGTAAGGCTTCGTCCCATATATGAGCTGATGGGAGAGGTGAAAAACAAAAGCATCATTAATCTTATGGGCTCCAACGGAACAAAGGCTGTAGCACTGGCACTGCTTGGAGCAAAAGTAAAGGTAATAGATTTTTCTGCGGCGAATATGCAGTATGCCAAGGAGCTGGCTGCTGCTGCTTCTGTTGACATTGAATATATAGTAAGTGATGTTTTGAAGCTGCCTAAGGCAGAGCTTGTGCCTCAATGTCAGATTGTTTTTGCAGAGCTTGGAATACTGCACTATTTTACTGATTTGCTTCCCTTTTTCAAAACAGCTTATACCCTTATAGAAAAGGGAGGTATTTTTATCCTCAGAGACTTTCATCCTGTTTCTACCAAGCTGATTTCATCAAGAGGCTCAACCGCCAATGTACGCAAGCACAAGGTTACCGGCGATTATTTTGATACCTCTCTGCAAGAGGTGGATGCAGCTTATTCAAAATATCTTGAGGATGACAAAAGCACTGATGAGAGCAAGGCACTTATCCGTAAGTGGAATCTTGGCGAAATAGTAACAGCAGCAGCAGATGCAGGCTTTAGGCTTAAATGCCTAAGAGAAGAGCCTAATCTTTCCTCCGATATATATGACAAGGGTATTCCAAAAACATTTTCTTTGGTGTCAGAAAAATAGCCCATATATGTAAAATGTATGTACTGCTAACAAGAAAATGAAATTTACTAAATATTAAATATTTTCTTACAATTGGTTATTGAAATTAACAATAATATGATAAAATAAAGAGAAACAACATCAAAATTAAATATATCCAGTTGTTTTTATAGAATTTAGACAATAAAACATATGTATTGTTAAATAGGGGGCAAACCAATGAGTAAGTTATTTTCAGCATTTAAAAAAAGTAAAGTACATAATACTAATGACACAGCAGCTATGGAAAAACAACAGGCTTCCTCAAGAGACACAGGGATCTCCTTGGATTTGGCAAACACAAGCAGAGATATGTTCCTGGAAACTAATAATCTATATGATGCTTCCAAAAAGGTTTACGAAACCTCTGATATGGTAATGAAGCTGGTGGAAAAGGATAATCACAGTATAGCTATAGTAAATAAAAGTATAAGCAGCATATCCAATAATATTGACAGTATAAACAGCGAGTCAGTTAAGACAGAGGAGCTTTCCCAAGCAAATATAAGCTCGGTGGATATTGGAAAGCAGAAAATTTCTGATGTAGTAAGCAATATGGATAGTCTGGCTGGTACAAACAAAAGCTTTTCAGAGGTGGTGGAGAAGCTTCAAAAATCTTCTCAATCAATATATAAGGTTATAGAATACATAGATGATGTAGCAAAAAAGACCAACATGCTGTCATTAAACGCCAGCATAGAAGCCGCCAGAGCAGGGGAGGCAGGAAAGGGCTTTATGGTAATAACCAGCGAGATAAGCAAGCTGGCAGCCCAATCAGGAGACTTTTCTTCTAATATTAAAAAGTTTCTTACAGAAATAGAGCAGTACGTAGAATCAATACGTGACATGGTATCAATTAATAACGAAAAAATCAACTCTACTCATAGTGCTATAAATGAAGTAAAGGATACCTTGGATACAATAGTTGACAAATCCGCCAACCTTCATTCCAACATCGGCAAAATCATGGAAAGCTCAGAGCATATAAAAAAATCTGCCTCAGATGCCAGCGAAAGGTCACTGGAGCTTATGACTACCCATGAAAACACTCTGGAGCTTATGAGAGAGGATATCAGCGAAATCAACAGACAGTGGAGCATAGTAGAGCATTTCAAGGTAATAACCGAGCGTTTGACTAAGCTTTCAGACACCTTTCTTTCAAAAAGCCTGGACGAAAAGGTGGAAAAAAGGTTAATGGAAATAGGTATGGAGATTATGAACTATAAGGGTGACAAGTCAACTGAGGCTTTACAGGAATTAAGCAAAAAGCTTGGAGTACAAAATATTTTTTACGCAGATAAAAACGGAGTATTTGAGCACTGCTCAGAGATGGCGGCTGCGAAACTGAATATTTTTCAACTGGACAAACGGTTTGTTGAATTTACAAAAAGCGGCGAAGCTGTAAGACCATATCCATTATCCAGAAGATTTGACACAGGAGAAGTATGCAAGTTTATGGCTGTAAAGAGACTAGATGCAGCAGGCGTAATCTCAGTGGGACTGTCTATTGAGGATTTAATAAGACTTTAAGGACGGCAAACAGCAGATAAATTGTAATAAAAAAAGTGATGCATATAAGCTGGCATCACTTTTTGTATGTATATCAGTATTCGGCTTTTCTTGATAGGTAGCTGAAGCAAAGTATCAGCAGGGTACTTATAGCCAGCACTACTGCAAAAACCTGATTTGCCAAGACTCTATTGCCGCCCTCCACAGCATAATACATAGCCACTGGCAGGGTTTGCGTTCTGCCCGGTAGATTGCCTGCCACCATCAAGGTAGCCCCAAACTCTCCAAAGGCTCGTGCAAAGCCTAGTATAATACCGCACAGCAAGCCATTTAAAGCCATTGGTATAGTGATTTTGAAAAATACTTGAAGCCTGCCAGCTCCGTCTACCCTCGCAGCCTCCTCGCAGTTGTTGTCTATGCTCAAAAAAGCCGCCTTGCTGTTTTGGTATACCAAGGGCAGTGACATTATGAAGGTAGCCAGCACACCAGCCCACCATGTAAATATAAGTCCAGTATCAAAAGCTTGATAAATAAGCCTTCCAAGCATACCGTTCCTGCCAAATACTATTAGCAGCATATAGCCCACAATAGACGGCGGAAGAAACACAGGCAGCAGCAACAAATTTTCTATGATTCTCACTGCTATGGAATTTTTTTTATGCATTATCCTTGCCAGCAGTATACCTATAGCACTGCTTAACAGTATTGATATAGAGCTAATCCTCAAGGATATTATAAGAGCATCAATAACCATATACACTAATCCTTTGCTTTAAAATTATATTTTTCAAAGATTGCTTTGCACTCCTGATTACCCAAAAAATCAATAAAATGCTTTGCAGTATCTAGTTTGCGTGACTGAGCTATTGCGGCAGCGGGATAGACAATAGGCTTATGCAGCTCTATAGGAATACTATAGGCAATATAGCTGTTTTTCAGATTAACTGCATCGCTGTAATAAACTATGCCTGCCTGAGCATCTCCAGCCTCAACATAGCTTAAAACGGCTTTTACATCCTTTGCA
Source organism: uncultured Clostridia bacterium (assembly GCA_937930535.1). Taxonomy (GTDB): domain Bacteria; phylum Bacillota; class Clostridia; order Lutisporales; family Lutisporaceae; genus CALGKJ01. Next base: position 25,001 of record CALGKJ010000010.1, on the reverse strand, counting down.
AATACAAGCTTGTCTTCAAAGCTATTCCAAAGCTGTGCATTATCAAGAAATTCCTTGGAATACTGCCCAGCAGGTACAGTGCTTGTTTCTCCTATTGCCAGCCTGATATCCTTATCCGTTAGATCCTCTATAGATTTTATACCTTTATCATAGCTATTTGAAACAATTAGCACAAGGGAGTTAGTCAAAAGCTCTTTATAGGAGCTTTTATCTGCTATTCTCTTTTCTAAAAGTGCTTCTACCTGTTTATTTCCCGCAGATATAAAAACATCCACCGGTGCGCCTTCTTCAATCTGCTTCTGCAAGGTTCCAGAGCTTCCATAGTTGACATTGATCTCTACACTCTCCTGAACGGTATATGCTTTTATTATTTCCTCCAGAGGATCTCTAAGGCTGGCGGCGGCACTTATGATTAAGGGGTCTTGCTTCTGCTGATTATTGGTACAGGCGGATAATGCAGTCAATATAAGTATTATTAGCAGTAAGGCTGCTGTAAACTTCTTCATTATACTTTACTTCCTTTGTCTGGTATTATTGATATTATAATGTATTTTAACCATCTACACATACATTATAGCATAAAATAGATTAAAGGCATGTACTATAGGGTTATTAGCTTAAAACTTAAAGTATTCCATGCTAAAAACCTATAAGGAAAGCAATAACCAGCATATGAATAAGTTAAGCTTTATGGTTGCTTCCCTATGATTTGGTGAATAAATGTATTTATGGTATAATAAAATAGCTATAGGTTTTTAGCTTAAAACTTAGATTATACCAAGCTAAAAACCTATAAGGGGAGCAATAACCAGCATATGAATAAACTAAGTTTAATAGGGGGATTTATAGTGGATGAAAGTTTGAAAATTAAAGCGCCGTCAGGGAAATTAGATAAGGCTATTGATCTTATTTCGCTGTTTGTACTTGTGTCTGTGTCTGTTTTTGTTGTTGTTATGTGGTTTAAACTGCCCAGCTCCATACCCATACACTTTAACGCTGTTGGTGAGGTTGACGGCTATGGAAGCAAATATACTATGTTTATAATGCTGCCTATTATGATTATGCTTTATTTTATACTGGCTGTACAAAGCAGACATCCTGAGACTCATAACTATATAGTTACAATAACCGATAACAACAAGGAAATTCAGCAGCACCTACTGTTAAGGCTTGTTCGTGTAATAAAGCTTGAGGTTATGCTTATATTTGGATATATTCAGGTTAATATGGTAGTTGGAGCATTGGTCAGAAAAGGCTCAAATCTTGGGGCTTGGTTTTTACCCGTAACACTTATTATGATTTTTGGGACACTGATAATATATCTGTATAAATCAGCAAAGGCTAAATAATATATATATACACAAGATAAAACGTATTGGAGTGATAAAATGGATTTACGAAATGTATCGGTAAGAAAATTCAAAAAAAATGATGAAAGGGCTGTGTCCAGAATCATCATAAGCAATCTGGCTAAGGTAAACAGCAAGGACTATCCAGAGGAGGTCATCAACCATGCTTGTGAGCTGTTTACACCCAGCTATGTTTTTTCCATTTCAAATAGAAGGAAGCTTTATGTAGCTGCTGACGGAGATACAATTGTGGGCACTGCAACTATTGACTATGATACAATACATACAGTTTTCATTGATGCTCAATATCATGGTAAGGGTGTAGAGAAAAAGCTTTTGAGTCTTCTGGAGGAAATCATAGCTAATAATGGGCTGAGGATTGCCAAGGTACGCTCAAGCATTACTGCTCAGAAAATATTTCAAAAGCTGGGCTATAGTACAGTAGGAGAGGAAGAATCACAAGAGCTGGGCAAGGAAATCATAATGGAAAAATATTTGTTATAAGCAGAGAGGAGAGTTTATATGACAATAAGGAGAGATAACAAATTATATACTTTCTTAAGGCTGTTTATATTAAACTTTATTGCTTTTTCCGCTATAAATATTGTTATTTTAGCTTTAAAAAATCTTTTCACCATACAGCTATTCAAAAACTATGAATTATACAGCTTTACATCACTGATATTAATATCACTGCTATTGTCCTTGATGACACTTGCACAGTACAAGTGTATTACTAAAGCTGTAAGAACAGATGATAGACTAAAGGACAAACATAAGCTGATAGAAGTAATGGAACGGATGAAATGGAGAGTTGTATCAGAAGACGAAAAGAAAATTGTTTTTAAGTCCAAATTCCTTTGGGGACTGCTGGACGAAAAAATACAAGTTGACTTTATGGATACAGAGCTTCATATTTTTGGACCAAAGGATTATATTAAAAAACTTATATTTCTTGCCCATTTTGACTATAGAGAAACAACTTCATAATATAATATTTCCAGTTGTTTCTCCAAAAGTGTCTTAGCTATAGGCATGTGATATAAATGTGTATAGAGGCTGAACCCATCAGGGTTTCGGCTTCTTTTTTTATATGTGTGCCAATCGTACCCAGAATTTTTTGCTGTTATTTTTTTATAAATGGTTCAATATTTTGTATGTTCAACGTAGTATATTATAGAGAAACAACTACAAAATTAAATATATCCAGTTGTTTCTCACAAATAGATTAGCAACTCTTAACGAAAAGTAATTTGAGTTTTAGAGTTGGTTATCTATAATAAGGTTTAGTAGTATAAGGTATAATATCAACTTTAGCTGTACTAGGCTTAATATGATATTATTTCTGGAGGTGACGAAATGGGTTTAGACGCAATAAACTTTAAGGGACTGATAGAAAGCGATAGAGAACATCAAAATAAAGCTAAATTTGAAGGAAGCCTTCTGGAATATCTGGAGCTGGTAAAAAGCAACCCTGATGTAGTAAAGCTGTCCCATAAAAGAATGTATGACATGATAGCGCAAATGGGCATGGAGCTGCTTAGACCTGAGGAAAATCCAAGAGTAAGAAAAATATTTGGGAACGAAACAATAAAAAGATATGAGTTTTTTAAGGGAGATTTCTTTGGGATAGATAAGATACTAATGAAAATAGTAAACTACTTTCATGCCGCAGCCATGAGGGGTGAGGAGGCAAGGCAGGTATTGTATCTTGTAGGTCCTGTAGGAGCGGGTAAGTCCTCACTGGTAGAGGCATTTAAAAAGGCAATGGAAAATGCAGAGCCTATCTATGCCTTAAAGGGCTGTCCCATGAGGGAAGAACCCCTGCACCTTATTCCAAATCATCTTAGACCTGAGTTTGAGAAAGCTCTTGGAATAAAAATAGAAGGTGATTTGTGTCCTGCATGTAAGTACAGGCTGAAGCACGAATACAACGGAGAATATGAAAGGTTTCCAGTAGAAAGCACAACCTTTTCAATAAGATCCAGAAAGGGTATAGGAGTAGTACCGCCAGTTGATCCTAATAATCAGGATACCTCGGTACTAACAGGTTCCATTGATATATCCAAAATGGACTTGTACCCAGAGGATGATCCTCGCATTTTCTCAATGAACGGCGCATTTAATGTTGGAAACAGAGGCATGGTTGAATTTATAGAGGTATTTAAAAATGATGTGGAATACCTCCATACAATCATTACTGCAACTCAGGAAAAAATGATACCTTCCCCGGGAAAGGGAGCAATGATATATTTTGACGGAATTATTGTAGCACACTCCAATGAGGCTGAATGGAACAAGTTTAAGTCAGACCACACCAATGAAGCCATACTTGACAGAATAGTAAAAATAGAGGTTCCCTACTGCCTTGAGCTTAACGAGGAAATGAAAATATACGAAAAGATACTAAAAAAGAGCAGCTTCTCTGCTCACATAGCACCCCACTCAATAGAAATAGCGGCTATGTTTGCAGTGCTGTCAAGGTTAATGCCGTCCAATAAGGCAGACCCCATAACAAAGCTTAAGATTTATAATGGCGAGGATATAGTTGAAAAGGGAAGCGTAAGAAGGATCGATATAGCAGAGCTGCGAGAAGAAGCTGGAATTAGGGAAGGTATGTCCGGCATATCAACTCGATTTATTATAAAGGCAATAGACAATGCGCTGACAAACTCAGAGCATAATTGTATAAATCCTCTTAGTATTATGGAGAGTATAATAAAGTCTGTCAAGGAACTTGATATTGCTGAGGAGGATAAGAAAAAGTATCTTGCATTTGTACAGGATAACATAAGAAAAGAGTATAATAAAATGCTGGAAAAGGAAATAACCAAGGCATTTATACACAGCTTCCGTGAACAGGCTGAAAGTCTTTTTAACAACTATATTGACAATGCGGAGGCATATGTAAATAAAAACAGATTGAAGGACAAATCTACAGGAGAAGAATTGCAGCCTGATGAAAAGTTTATGCGCTCCATAGAAGAGCAGATAGGAGTTTCGGAAAGCTCTGCAAAGGGATTTAGAACCGATGTAGCTTCCTATATGTTTTATGTAATCAGAAATGGAGGCAGGCTGGACTATGCTGCCTATGAGCCGTTAAAGGAAGCTATAGAAAAAAAGCTGATTGCTTCCGTAAAGGATTTATCAAGGATAATAACCAAATCCAGAGTAAGAGACAGGGAGCAGGACGAAAAGTACAGCTCCATGGTAGAGGAAATGAAGGCAAATGGATACTGTGACCACTGCTGTGATATTATTCTAAAGTATGCTGCCAACAACCTATGGAGGGATTGATTTTATGGCTATCTTTAAGCAGTTTGAGCAGGTAGACCATGACAGGTCTGCTGAGGATAGAAGACGACACAGGCAGTTGGTGGAGAGGTCAATAAAGGATAATCTCAGTGACATATTGTCAGAGGAAAGCATAATAGGTGAGACAAAAAACAGAAAAATCAAGATTCCCATAAGAGGCATGAAGGAATACCAGTTTATATATGGTAAAAATGTGCCGGGTGTTGGAAGCGGCAGCGGCTCAGAAAAAAGAGGAGATAAAATAGGCAAGTCAGGCGAGAAAGGACAGGGTCAGGGCGGTGCTGGCGCAGGAAATGATGAAGGCGAGGATGTTTATGAAACAGAAATAACCATAGAGGATGCACTAAGCTATTTTATGGAGGACATAGAGCTGCCTGACCTTGACAAGAAAAAGCTTTCGGATGTGCTTTCTGATAATTCAATCAAACGATCAGGCTATCAAAGACATGGCATAAAACCAAGATTATCCAAGAAAAAAACAGCTATTGAAAAGCTTAAAAGAGAGCAGGGCACAAAGAGAGCACTGAGAGAGCAGAATATAGAAGACGAGATAGAGAGATTTCCTTTTAAGGAAGATGATTTAAGATACTTTAAAATCAAGCAGACTCAAAAGCATGAATATAATGCAGTAATATTCTGCATAATGGACACCTCAGGGTCTATGGATAGTACAAAGAAGTTTCTTGCAAGATCCTTTTTCTTTGTATTATCCAGATTTATAAGGATGAAGTATACAAATGTTGAGGTGGTTTTTGTATCCCATACAACTACTGCAAGAGAAGTAAATGAAAGAGAGTTTTTCTATAAGGCTGAGTCCGGCGGAACATATATATCAAGCGGATATAAAAAGACTCTGGAAATAATATGGGAAAGATATAACCCTGCTTATTGGAATATTTATGCCTTTCACGTAAGCGATGGAGATAACTGGGTTGAGGATAACGAAAGGGCTGTAAAAGCAGCAGATGAGTTATGCGATGTATGTAATCTGTTTGGCTATGCCGAAATAATGCCTGTTTATTATTCTCTAAGCATAAAAGGAAAGCTGACAAAGGAAGTAAAAAGCAAAAATTTTGTATCAGCAACAATCAATAAAAAGCAGGATTTATGGGATGCGCTTAAAGGAATGCTTAAGAAGGAAGTAAAGGAGGGTGAGTGATGGAATATACCATCAAGGAGCTGGAGAAATGGGCTGTAAAAATAGAAGAGCTGGTATGCAGGCTTGGCTTGGACTGCTATGAGCAGGAATTTGAGATAATAAGCTACAATGACATGCTTGCTTATGAAGCTTATGTTGGTATGCCCTCAAGATATCCTCACTGGAGCTTCGGAAAGGCCTATGAAAAGCAGAAAACCTTATATAGATATAACCTTACAGGGCTGCCCTACGAAATGGTTATAAATTCAGATCCCTGTATGGCGTACTTGATGAAGGAAAATACACTATTACTTCAAATATTGACCATTGCACATGTATATGGTCATAATGATTTTTTCAAAAACAACAGGATTTTCAAGGAAGGCACTGATGCAAAATACACAATTGAAATGTTCAAAAGACATGCTGATGCCATAAGGAGCTATATTAAAGATCCAAGCATTGGCTATGATAGCGTAGAAAGGATTCTTAATGCAGCACATTCTATAAAACTGCAAATAACCAAGGTAGTAGGAGAAAAAAGACTTGATGAGGAGGTAGTAAAAAATCGGTTGATTCAAGACTATATCAAGAAAAATGAAAATTATGATATGCTGAATTCCTACGTAAAGCCTCAGCCTCCAAATATAGATAAGGTGCCTTTAGAGCCGGAGGACGATTTGCTTTTCTTCATTATGAGATATGGGGATCTATCTGAATGGGAGAAGGATATAATTGGAATAGTAAGGGAAGAAACCGTATATTTTGTGCCCCAGATTGAAACAAAAATAATGAATGAGGGCTGGGCTAGCTTTTGGCACTATAACATATTAAAGGAATTGGAGTTGCCTGAATCACTGCATTTAGAATTTTTAAAAAGACATAATGATGTAATTGCACCCTTAGGCACAGGCTTAAATCCATATTATCTAGGCTTTAAGATATTTGAGGATATAGAAAAGAGATATGGTATAGATAAAATATTCCAGGTACGTCTGCTGGAAAGGGATGAATCCTTTTTAAGACGATACTTGACAGAGGACTTATGCAGGGAGCTTAATCTGTTTCAGTATGCAAAAATCAGAAGCGATTATGTAATAACAGAGGTATCTGATAAAGCCGGCTGGCAGAAAATCAGAAATGTGTTATGTGATAGCTGCGGCATGGGTATGGTTCCTGCTATACGGGTTATTGATATGTCAAAAAAGGATAAGACCTTAAGACTGGAGCATGTTTTTGATGGAAGAGAGCTTCATATGAACTATGCTGAAGCTACGCTTAAATACGTAAGGGAGCTTTGGGACTACAAGGTCACGCTGAAAACTAACATAGGTGGAAATGAAGTTACTATTATTTGTGATGAAAATAAAAACATAAGTCAAATATAATAAAAATGCAGGGCTAAAGGATCATATCCATTAGCCCTGTAGTACATCTAATATTAATATTTCATGACTATTCTAAATCTGGAATTTCCTTATAACTGCCTGAAGCTCTTGTGCAAGGTGGGACAAGCCCTCGCTTGCATTGGCAATTTCCTCAAAAGATGCAGACTGCTCCTGCATGGATGCTGCTGCTTCTTCTGTACTTGCAGCGTTTTCCTCCGCTACTGCAGACAGCTCCTGCATAGTATCGTGAACCTCATTTTTATGCTTGCTCATTTTTACTCCTGCAGCGCCTATTATTTTAACTGCTTTTTCAGAGGCTTTAATTGCTTCTGCAATGTCTGTGTATTTTGTTTTTGTAACATTTACATTGCTGATTTGTTCTTCTAAAATATTTTTAACCTCATCCATAGTTCTTACTGCGAAGGCTGCGTCATCCTGTAGTGTTTTTACCATACTGTCTATTATCTTTGTAGAGCTTGTAGACTGCTCGGCAAGCTTTCTTATTTCGTCTGCAACTACTGCAAAGCCTCTGCCGTTTTCGCCTGCCCTTGCGGCTTCTATTGCGGCATTTAGAGCAAGCAGGTTTGTTTGTTGGGCGATGGATGTAATCAAGCTGCTTGCTTCGCTGATTTTTCCTGAGCTTTCATTTGTCTTTTTAATACTATTATAAACCTGAATAGTAGCCTTTTCACTTTCAGCAGTCTTATTTGAAAGGGTGCTGATAATCTTGAGCCCATCGTCTACCAGTTGACCTACAGAGCTTGACGCTTGACTCAGATCTTCTAGGTGAGCTTTATTCTCATCAATGAGATTCCCAAGACTTATGAGCTTTTCCGAACCTGCTGTTGTACTTTGAGCCTGTTCAGTTGCCCCTTGGGCTATTTCACTGATTGTTCTGGCTACTTCCTCGGAAGCTGTGGCTGTTTGCTGTGATACGGCTGTCAGCTCCTCTGAGGCTGCTGCAACCTGCTCTGCTGAGTTATTTATCTGCTTTACCAAAACTCTCAAATTATCTTCGATTGCTTGTATTGATTTTGACAGCAGACCTATTTCATCCTTACGCTTTAAAAATACATCAGGTACATTCTTTGTTATATTATATTGTGCTATTTCATTAGCATGGGCAACAGCTAGTGTCAGTGGATTTATTGCCACTCTCTTTAAAAATACTGCAACAATAATCAGGGTAAGAATTATTGCCGTTATTGCAATAATTATAAGAGTTCCCAGCACTGAATAGAAGCTTCCCAATATATTTCTGATAGGTACTTCAGAAACAAATGACCAACTAATATCCGTACCGCTGAAGCTTATTGGCACATGCACCTTCATAACGTTTTCACCGGTTTCGGCTGACTTTGTATTCATTACGAATTCTTCGCCTTTGGATATTCTATCAATCTTTTCGATGTTTTTATCATCAAGCTCTGCCAGATTCTTCATTATAATATCTGTATTTTTACCATGAGCTATGTAAGCACCTTCTGCTGATATGATACTTGCAAAGCCGCCTTTAATATGCATTGATTCTGCAAGCTTTTGAAAATCAGTAATATCTGTATCCAGTCCGATTATCCCGATAAACTTACCTGATAAGTCTCTTATAGGCACTGATAAAGTGTTCATTAATATAGTTTTGTCATTTACTTCATATTCAAAGGGCTCAGTCAAGACCATGCTGTTTTTCTTCTTAGGAAGGGAATACCACAAAGATTCCTCCTTGTCATAGTCTTCCAAGGGAGAAACATCAAAGCTGGTTCCATAGCGTGAAACATATGGGATAAACCTTCCAGTACTATCATGATATAGAGTATCTGCATACTCCGCATCCTTTCTATCAAAGGCATTAGGCTCAAAGCATACGCACACTCCAAACAAATTGCTGTTTGACAGCATTGTCTCTTTGAGTATGGATATAACTTCATCACGATCTTTAAATTTATTAGCCATTAATGCAATACTTATTCTAGTTTCCAAATCCTTTGCTGATTGGAGATTTTGCAAATAACGTTCGTGTATAGTTTTGGCATATACCTTGCTTTCGGCTATAACCAAATTTTCTGCCTCGTCAATGCTGGTCTTATAAATTTCGTAGGATATGAATACAAATACGGAGGTGAAGATGACTACCATAATCAGAGCGATTATAGCATTTAGCTTTGTACTGAGCTTTTTAAACATCATTTTTATCCCTTCCTCTCTAAATATATAATAAAAATGTTATTAAGTAGCAAATTCAAATATTTTAAGCTGTGAAGTTCTTTGGAAAATTTAATGGATTGTCCTAAATGAGCTAATCATTTTTTCTTTATGCCCCACCAATAGGTATCCCATACTTTTTTTAAATAGACCTCTATATCCATTAGTTCGCTGTAAAACAAAATGCCGTCCAGTACCCCTTGGATAATGGTCATATAAAGTGACATTGCCCCTTCTTTTACTGAGCAATCTATTTCTCCATTTTCATAGCCTTTAGCAAATATTTCTGACAGCAGCTTTATATTTTTAAGTTCATTTTCTCTAATAAGATTTCTGCATTTGAAAAGTACTTCATCATTATCAATTAGCATAATCCAACGCCAAAACTTTAGCTTTTCTACATCCTTGAAATACTCTGCAATTGAAAAAAAAATACACCTTAAACTCTCTTCAGTGTTTAAATTGGCTATATTTTTTAGTTGTTCACCAAGACTACCGAAATAGCTTGATACTTCTGCCTCTGCAATCAAATAAAATATTTCCTCCTTGCTTTTAAAATGGCTGTATAAGGACTGTTTTTTAAGACCGACCGCATTAGCTATTTCCAGTAGAGATGCATCATATCCTTTTTGAGCAAAGACTTTAAAGGCAGCATGTAGTATTTCAGATTTCTTTTCCATCACTATACTCCTTTCTGGAAATATGTGAATTTTCAGAAATTTACTTACGAATACTCGTAATTATATAAGTTTATTATACCAATATATTAAATATTTTTCAATATAAAGTAATTTATGAATATTATTCACAAAGTTATATATATTTACAATCATGATAAAAAATATGATAAAATAACCAGAATTCAAGTTTTTTGTTGAGCTTTACTTAATAAAAAGTATTTTGAGTTTTAGAGTTGCTAATCTATAGTAATACTAAACCATATTATAACAACTATAGAGCATATATGACAGTTATATATGTGCTTAGCAGAGAAATACTATTAGTATATTTCAAAATGTACTAATCCTATGAATAGCGGATAATAAAATTTCCAAATGGGATTTGTATGAATATGTTAAAATGTATGTAGGAGTGATTAAGGTTGAAAAAATTATCAGAAACATTTAATGAATTTGACTTTCATCTTGTTAATGATGCTGAGCCGTCAAAATATCTTAAACAGCTTTTGCCTTCAGGTATTTTCTTTGATGTATATCCCTTTACAATGCTGGGTGATCTTATAAAAGTAGAACAGTCACCTGAGCATCACCCTGAGGGTAATGTCTGGAATCATACTATGATGGTGGTTGATAATGCGGCAATGAGAAGAAAAGACAGCAAAAACCCAAGGGCATTGATGTGGGCTGCCCTGCTCCATGATCTTGGAAAGGTTCCCACCACTAGAGTCCGCAAGGGTAAGATAACAGCTTATGATCATGATAAGGCAGGAGAAAAGCTGGCAGCAGAGTTTTTAAGTCAGCTTACAAAAGAGGATGAGTTTGTTCTCAAGGTTTCCAAGCTGGTAAGGTGGCATATGCAGATATTATTCGTAGTAAAAGATCTGCCCTTTGCAGAGATAAAGAAAATGGCAGAAGAGGTTTCTATCAAGGAAATTGCATTACTGTCAACCTGCGACAGGCTGGGCAGAGGAGGAATGACATATGAAAAATATAATGAGGAAATGGAAAATATAAGAATATTCCTAGAAAAGTGCAGTAAGGCTATTGAGCCTTCTATGTAGTTAACTTTCGATGCAGCATTAATAAATGATGGCTTCAAAAAATGTATTATATTACATATTTTGAGATTTTTATTAACATTTTGCAGGAAAATTAAGTAATTTATAGAATAAGTAACTTGTAAGGCGTTAAGTTATTAAAATCAGTAGCTGTAACACAAAATATAATCTAACTATAAAGTAGGGAGGCTGTAAAAGTGGTATATAATGTTATTTATGACTTGCTAAGAAGAGTAATAAACAATATAAAGTACATGCCTAACAAACATAGTAAAGAATTTGTAGAAGCTATAACAGAAATAAATCTTAGAAGAACAAAAATTGTATGCGTAATATTATTGATTTTAAACGCCTTTTTAATCTTTATAGATTTAAAATACTACAAGCTGAGCTGGGATACAGCAGGAGGATATGGGAAGCTGTTCAGAGCTCATGCAGCAGCATTTGCTTTCCTTATATTCTATCTATTTTTTGCAAAATTTAAAAATCGGACCTTAAAGATTAAAAAGCTGCAATATCAGGTATTTATATATACCATGCTTTTGTGGAGTGCTTCTCTTACGATAAATTCACAATACATAGGAGGACAAGCATCAGCTTATATAATTGCAAGCTTTTGCCTTGCCTGCGGTTATTTAGTGTCGGAATATGAGCGGTTTATTATATTTTTGTCTACTTACATATACACAGTTGTAAGAATCATACTTATAGGTCAGAATACAAATCTATTGATGTATAATTTAATAAACTTTACATTTGTATTTATATTATCATGCTTTGTTTCAAAGGTTAATTATGATCAATATATAAAAATATTTAAGGATCAGAAAATAATATTAAAACAAACTGAGGAATTGGAAAAGTCCAAAAACAACCTTGAACAAATTGTTAAAGTACGTACTAATGAGCTTTTTAAGGCAAATGAGCTGTTGATGGGGGAAATAAATGCCAGGCAGGAAATAGAGCTGGAAAGTTTTAAAGCCAGGTTATTATATGAGGAGAAAGCTAGGCAGCTTGACGAAACAAGAGAAAATGAAAAGGTCAGGAGCGATTTTTTTGCTGACATATCTCATGAGCTTAGAACTCCGATCAATATAATATACTCGGCATTACAAATGATGGAATTCATAATTCGAAGTGAGAAGGATGAAGTCAGCAGTGCTAAAACAAAAAAGTATATGAGAATAATAAAGCAGAATTGTTTTCGGCTAATAAGGCTGGTTGGTAATCTTATTGATATAACAAAAATTGATGCCAGACACTTTCAGCTAAATCTTAGAAACTGTGATATTATTAAAACTGTTGAAAATGTGACACTATCAGTAATTGATTATATTGAAAGCAGAAAAATTACGCTTGTATTTGATACAGAGGTTGAGGAAAAAATTATTGCTTGTGATCCAGACATGATTGAGAGAATAATTCTTAATCTGCTTTCTAATGCGGTAAAGTTCACCCCTGAGAAAGGGTCTATATATGTGAATATATTTAATAAACCAGAGAAGGTTGTAATTTCAGTCAAGGATACTGGAATAGGCATACCCGAGGCAAAGCAAAGTACTATATTTGAAAGGTTTATGCAGGCAAATGGAGCTTTAAATGCCGCTGCCCATGGAAGCGGCATAGGATTGTCCTTGGTAAGGGCTTTAGTTGAATTGCATCAGGGAAGCATACGATTAATAAGTGAATGTAATAAAGGCAGCGAATTTATAATTGAGCTTCCAGACATATCGCTGAATGAGGGGAGTAAAGAGCTTGCGGCTTCAAAGTTTAATAGTGCTGATAATATTGATAGAATTAATATTGAGTTTTCAGACATCTACTCATAGAATTTATAAGAAAAAGAATGGCTTTTTATGTAGATAGTGCCATTCTTTTTCTTATAAAAAACACTATCTAAAAAAGGGTATAAAACTAAAACATCGAATATAAAATACTAAGGTTGCATTTATAATGCGTATAACTTGTATATCAAAAAAATGGATGGTGAGATAAATGAACAAAACAATCTGTATTCTTTTGATTATACTGGTATTGTTTAGTGGATTTTTTAGTGGATTGCTTAGTGGATGCGGCGGCATCAATCAGTTGGGAAAACTGAAAAATGGGGAGGATACAGCAGAAAATATTGATATTACAATGCCTGATCCTGCGGAAATTGTAAAGATACCAGAGAATATAACTATTGAACAAAATATAAATGCAGAGGATTTGGCAGAGGATATGGAGCTTACAGAGCTGGCTAAGGAGCATAATATAACTGAAGAAAATACTGGTGAGCAAATAGATACTAACAATAAGAAAGATAATGAAAATGAAGAAGAAATTATAATAGCCTTTGAAGCTGCAATCCCTGCTGAAATAGTGCAAAACATAAAATATGATAAATATAAGGTTTATAACAATTATCTGCTGATTTTAACTGGCAGTGCCAATATCAGAGAAAAGCCTTCCACTGAGGCTGGTGTATCAGGAAAAATCGGTTACATGGAAAAAATCGAGCTTGCAGCTGAGGTCAAGGGTCAGTATATTGACAAGTATCAGAGTGATAGCTGGTATAAGGTAAGATGGATAGAAAACGGAGAGGTAAGGTATGGTTATATATCATCCAAGCTTGCTGAACCTAGGGAATTTCAATTTGACAAAATGTATCAGGAGATAGTCAGCCTAAAGTCAGTTATAGACAAAAACACTACTGCTTATATAACTAACTATAAGAACAGCAAGGGCACTGCCCCGCTGCATAAGGGAAGAACCAGTGATGACTATGGAATCGGCAGGCATCAATCAGCACCTGCGTATCTAAGTGCCAGTACAAAAGCTAACTTTAGATACATTCAAGACGGTGTTCTGGTAAATATAATAGGAAAAACCGAGGCTTTTTATAAAATAACAACCAGCAGCTTTGAAGGCGAATATTATGTTCCCAAAAAGTATGTGAGTCTGAGCAATTCTATAAAAGCTCTTGAGAAGGTAGTGGTTGTGGATAGGAAAAACCAAAACGAAGCTGTTTTTGAGTACGTTGACGATAATTGGAGTATAGTATCATATATTTATGCAACTACTGGTGAAAACGCCAAATATAAGCTGCCTACAGACTTGGGATATTATATGGCTATAGAAACTCGGGAGCGATTTTTGTATTTGGATGATGAGACCGGCGAGGTAGCTGGGTATGCGCCATATGCAGTAAGATTTAGCGGAGGTACGTATATACATGGAGTTCCTGTTGTCTTTCAAAAGCAAGGCGATAAACTGGTAGATCCAGGGATTATTGAATATCTGTTTACCATAGGAACTACACCTCGTTCTCATAAGTGTGTAAGAAATTATACCAGCCATGCGGAGTTTATATATAAATGGGTTGAAATCGGAAAAACTGCAATCATAGTAATAGAATAAACGAAAAGTAAAAGGGCTGTATATAATAGCGATTAAATCACTACTATATACAGCCCTTTATGTCTTTAGTCCTCAATGGATCTAAAAAATATATCTACTCTTCTGTTATATTTTCTGTTGGCGGCAGTGCTATTATCCCTGACTGGATTTGACGAACCATTGCCAATAACCAGTATTCTGTTGGGATCTATGCCTTTTTGCTGGAGATAATCAGAAACAGCCTTTGCTCTAGATAAAGACAATTCATAATTTAAAGCGTTATTATCAGCGTCATTTGGGTCTAGTGTTGTTGAACAGTTGCCCTCTATCTGGATCGGCGAGCCATCTAAGGTTAATGCAGTCTGTGCAAATAAGTCTAATGCTTGGCAGTAGTGTTCCTCTAATACTGATATATTTGCTCCAAAATAAACACTAAGCTTTATATTACTGATTAGCCCCTTGCTGTTAGTTACTTCTATTATAGAAGGATCTACAGAGGTTGCAGCATCTGCATCAGAAGCTTTTTCGGTTTCGCCGCTGCTGTTATTTGCGTCTTTACTGCTTGATGATGCATCGTTATTCGTAGTATTGTCTTTTATAGGGTCGCTGTTATCCTTGGACTGCTGAGTGCCCGCTGTATCTTTAATATCTGTATTGTCATTGTTTTTGATTAAGCTATTAACTGTTATAAATATTAGAAAAACAAGTGTTAAACAAAAGGATATAATAACTAACTGACCTAAAGGTGTTAATTTGTACTTCATTCTAACACATCCATCTGCTACTTAGCTCTATTTTCGATGAACTCAATTATATTAGACAGTTTTTGAATTTCAAACTCAATAGCTGCTTTTTGGTCTTCTTTAACACTTTGATTTTCGTTAATTATTTTATTGTGATGAGCTATTCTTTCGTTTAGCTTATGTATTTGTTTTTGGTTTGAATCTATTATCTCATCTATGCTGTTAGAAAAATCCTGTGAATATTTTTTCAAAACCTCTACTCTTTTGCTGCCGTCTTTAATAAGCGAAGCTACATCCAATTGGGATGCAGATATAATATTAATTATTGACTGCCTTTTTACATCAGCAGGCAGATTTGCTGGAAGAGCTTTAATAAAGCTTTCGATCAAATAAATTGTATTGGTTTGGCTTGATTCCAGTCCAAACTTTGAAAACACCTCTTTTATAGAAAGCTTTTCACATACAACTCTATCTTCCCTATCCAAAGTCTTATGATTTTCCACACCTATAGCTGGCTTGGGATCAAAGGTTATTGAGAGCTCTGTTTCAAAAGGACTCAACTCATCATTGTCATCTTGCTTTAATATAGGTTCAACTAGACCGAGTCTCTCTAGTAAAGGCTTCTTTTTTCTGCTGTCTGCACTTTCTGATACAGCTTCCATTTCACCACTTGAGTAGTTTTTTTCCTGTGCATCTTCCGGCTGATTTGGTTTTACTTTCTTTGACATCCGTTTTCCTCCCCCTAGTAAGATAAGGCAAAGTAATTATAGCAATGCTATTATAATAAAATATGAATCTGATATTAAAAAGCTGTAAAGCTTAATCTTTGTATAACTAAGTATCTTTTAAAATCCTATTTGGGACTTTAAAGTTACACATAAATATTATAGCAATAAAAATTAAATCTTCCAACATATTTATCGTCAATTATACAAAATAAATAAAAAGTTTAGATAATATATCATAGGCACTGCATAGATGTTACAATACAGCATATCTAGTATATGCTTTTTGACAAAAATAATATCATTTTGAATATATCAGCGTATTTAACTATCCGAAACAATAATATATACCACAAATAGGATTTACATGAATTTATTAATATGCTAACATAAATTATCAATTATTCGAAAAACAGCGGCAGCTCATATGTAAAAATAAAGGATGCAGTTATAGTTTTTGATACTCTAGGTGAAACACTTCAAAATCCAACTAGCAAAGCCAATATAACTGGTGATAAATGCTTGGATACTCCTGAGAAAAGAGAAAGGCACAATATATTTTTTAATTACTAAAAATTAATATTGTCAGCAATAAAAGAGGTGAAAAATTGAATAAAAAAATATTGCTCATTATTATAGCCATTACCATACTATGCTGCTCATGTATAAAAAAAGTCGACAATGTCCCTAGCGAAACAATAAATCAAAATGAAAGCAGCTTGCAGATAGAGCAGGCTGAAAGGCTGCCGGAAAATTTTACTGTAGATAAAATCAAAAGTGCATTACTGGAGTATATAAATTATCGTTTGTGGTTTTATCCAGTGGAAATAATGGATGATGTTTCAGATAGGCAATTTGATAGTTACATAGATAAAACTATTGATGTAGAAATTCGTGTATATGAAAATCATATATTTGCTGATAGATATGAAAAGAAAGTATACATACATACAAGTGTAGGGGATTGGCTTGCAACCTTTGAATGTCGTAATGAAATAGTATACTGTGATGGACAAATAAGTGAGGGTGGATATGGCTGGCCTAGTGATCCACATAACTATGAGATAATTGAAAGATATTCAGTAACTATTCCTCCGCCCCATAAACCCAATTATGGCACATCTCCACTTAAGGAAAAAATGATAGCTCTTTTTGAAGCCAAATTAAAAGAATCTTGTGAAGACTTTTATAAGGGTGGAGAAGAGATTAATGATGAATGGCTTAATGTAGATGTGTATATAGCAGAATTTTATGAATATCAATATGGAACTCATGCTTGGCTTTGCCGACAGGATGGGTATGCATTTAATTATCCTGTAGCTTTTGAGGAGAAGAAAAATGAACTAATAATTTATGGTATCAAAGGGTATAGCATAAATTATATAAATCAACCTAAAGGGCTTAACAAACATCAGTTTGAGAGGGATATAAGCGATGCCGTCAGACATTTTAAATGCAATGTGCAATGATATAATACACAAAAGTAGGAGACTCACTGTCTCCTACTTTACTTCTTTTACTATCCCTATACACTGCTTACCCCAAGGGTCGCTTTCATTACCAGCAAATGCTGTTACTGCTAAAGACAAGGTTAATGCTGATATTAGGACTACACATACTAAGGATTTTAATGCTTTCATTCCGCTCACTCCTCTTACTTTACCCCTTTTACTATTCCTATACACTGCTTACCCCAAGGATCACTTTCATCACCTGCAAATGCTGTTACTGCTAAGGATAGTGTCAATGCTGATACTAGGACTACACATATTAAGGATTTTAATGCTTTCATTTAGCTCACTCCTTCAAACTTCTGATTTTCTTGTAGATTTGTACAACACATGCTTTCAGATATAGTATATACTCTTTATTATATACTATATCCTTGCTGTCTGCCATTTCTATTACCGTATCAGCGAAGCTTTCAAGTAAATGCTTTTCCTTTATTATTGCTGCCAAATCATTGATATCCTCAATAAGACCGCTTTTGTCTACCAGCTTTGTATTTGCAAGCTTCAGCTCATCAAAGTAGTTATAGCAGTCCATAGTGTGCCCCTGCAAATATCTTGCTTTTACATATGTTTGCCTATACATTATGTATCGTCTGTAATCCTTAGCATTATCAATATATGATATTGCCTTAGTACTAAGCTTTACTGCTTCATCATATTGTTGCATTTCTATCATTACCATAGCTTTATTATTGAGTACTGTACTTTTTCTTGCACAGTCATTGCTCACATACATATCCAATACCTTGTCGTATATTTCTATAGCTTTCTCGTATTTAGCTTCCTTTTTATAGGTAAGCCCGATATTCTGCATAGCAACGGCTGTTTCCTCAAGACTAATTGTTGAAGCTAGGGCATCTTGGAACAGTCTTCTTGCAAAGAGTACTCTATTTCTGTCTATTTCATACTTGCCTCTCCAATAGTAATATCGGAAAAGCACATCTTCTTTTATTGTATTTCGCTTTATTATTTGCTCTGCCTTGTTAAAATACATTGTTGCATTATCATCCATTTGTTCACGACCATAAACGTCGGCAAGCTCGTAATATAGCTGTACCAATCTATTTAAGTCGTGGTTATCCATCCTTTGTACAGCCAGCTCAAACCATTCTATGCTCTGGCTTATGGCATTTCTATAATAGCAGTTCATAGCCTTGGCTCTCGGCATCATTGCCTTTTCCACTGGCAAATCAAACTTTTCCAAAAGCACCTCCGTTGCTCTGATAATCTCCAAGTCTTCCTTTTCGTTGTACAGCTTGATATTTGTATTGATGTCCCAAGCCAGTCTTCTTGCCTGCTCTTGGTGGGATAATACGATATCCGAATAATGGACATTAAAGCAGTTGACTATTGTACATTTTAGAGTTTCGGAGTATACTTTGTTTTTTGCCAGATATGTTCGCAAGGAATCAAGGGTTATGTTTAGTTTGTTTTTTTCAAAAAAATCTGCTACAGTTTGATAGCGTGTTAGTATATATTTTCTGATCTGCGGTCCTTCGCCCAATAGTTTAATATCTTCCTTCGTTAGCTTCTTCATCTTAACACCCCAATTAATACAAATCATGTATATTATACCATATGTTCCTTCTTTATACCATAAAAAACCCAAATAAAAGCAGACATAAAATTTAATATTTTAATGCATATAAACTATAGATTAGCAACTCTTAGCGAAAAGAATTTTGAGTTTTAGAGTTGGTTATCTATATAATATGATATAATTATATAGATATAAAAGAAGCTTGAATTCTTATACATGACAGCTTGCATAGCTGAATACAGAAAGGATGGGACAAATGAAAAGAATCATTGCAGCACTGATTATAGCAGTACTGATACTATCAATGGCGGCATGCGGTAAGGGCGGAGACTTAGGCAGTGCCAAGGAGGCAAATGGTGAGCCGGCTGTATCCCCAGAGGATCTGGTTAGTACATACAACAAGATGCTGGAAGAAGCTAAAAAACCAAATGAACTAATGGAATTTGCAGCGGCTAATATTAAAAATCTAAATAAAGAGCAGGCAACTGATATTATAGGAGCTTTATTAAGCAGACTTGAAGCAGAAGAATATGAGTATAATGAAAAACTGTATTCCGATAGTATGCAGGAGCTGATGTTTAAATATTTCAGCTCGGGCTTTGACAAGGAAAAAATAAAGCTTGTGCAGGAGCAGGATATAAAGCTGCTGTTGGAGGAACTTACAGCAGGAGGCTATAAGATATTAGCAGAGGAAAACTGCTTTAGTGCTATAGTGGATTATGGCGCAGTCAAGAATTTTTATGATTATATTTCCGATGAGCTTAAGGATTATGTAGAAATAATGAGTCTGCGGTATGAGCAGTACGTTTCCGTTGATAATGTACAGCTTACATGGGATAGAGCTATTGAGAGAATTATTAAAGCGGAAGAGTATATAAAAAAGTATGATAGTAAAGCAAGAGAGGAAATGATACAAGAGGTATATACAGGGTATCTAATGGAATACCTAGGCGGTATGGATAATATGCCGGCTTTTGACTATGATACTGAAATGCTTTTTGATGGAATGCTGGAAATATACAGCAGTACCATTGAAAAGCACTCTAATACCTACATTGCTGCCATTCTAAAGGAATACCTTAGCCTGCTGGAGCAGGAGGCATTTATATACACTGAGGCTGTACAGGATTATATAATGAATATTAATGAAACTGTAGCAAGGGTAATAGAATAGTTCTTAAAATAACATTTGACATTGTACTATGTAAAGTTTTTGTAAATACATATATAGACATATGCCCAAATATTAAGTATAATTAAATTTAGAGGGTAAAGTGAGGGGGATTTATAAAATGATGATTACTATTCTTGACTAGCAATTTAATATTCTCCAGATAAACTTATATACAGCAGTTGTATCGTGTAATGACTGCTATGTTGTAATGCTTGCATCTGGAGTGTTTATAGTTAGGAATAGTATCATATGCGGACTTTAATTTATTTGTTTTACCGTACTGATATAAGTACGGTATTTTTTTGGTCTTTATTTATTAAACAGGATATTATATTTTGAGCTTGTTTATATATAAAGATTTTAAACATATAATAATTTGCAGGGTGTAGGTGATGAATATTGCTTACGCCCTTTTTGCGTGTCATTCAGAGCTGCAAAGCATGCGGTAAGAAGGTATAACATTAGTCAGGGGTGGGAAAATGTGCATATTTTAAAAAAATCAATGAAAATTTACTAACAGCTTATATATAAAAGGAGGAAGTCTATATGAAAAAACAAAATAATGGTAATGCCTGTGAAAATTTGAGAAATGAGGTACTAGAAATACTTGAAAGATTTCAGGAGGGATATACAAAAAGAGATATATCGGTAGTTGACAGCTATATGGGGGAGCTTTTTAACAAGGATGATGTGATAATTATTGGAACTAGTATTGGTGAATGGTGTTTAGACTATGATGACTCAAAAGAATTAGTGCAATCAGATTGGGAGTACTGGGGAGATGTCAGTATAAATGCAGACAGTGCTATAGTATCAGACTGCGGCGACTGTGTGTGGGTGACTGTTGAGGCTGATATCAAGTATCAATTCGGGACGGATGAGGCTAAATATGATAGATTCATAGACTTTGTGAAAAGTTATTTTGATGATAATAATGCTAATTCAAGGTTTTCCGACCAATATAAAATAGCACATATCAACTGGGTGCTGACGCAGGTTTTCTGGAATAGAAAGGATGGAGAGAGAACCTATTTATGGCCGCTAAGAATTAGTGCTGTGCTTAGAAGATTTAAGGGAAGGCTTTTATTTACCGAAATGCAATTCTGTTTACCACCAGCTAATGAGATATATCCTGATGTAAGGCTGAATTTTGATGAGTCAATGACAAATGATGTAAGGGAAGGTAAGGAAAAGATAACTGAATACATTAACAAAACAGGACATAAATGCTGTGGCGATATAGAATCAATGTTTAATGAATTTAAAGAGGATTATCTAAATACAAGTATAGGTGCTAATGATATTATTCGGCAATATTTTACAAATGATGAAAACCATTGTGTAATAGGCTATGACCTTAAAGCTTATCAGGATAGAGACGCTATAGCGGCACTGATAGAGGAGCAAAGAAAAAAATGGCTGTCAATGAAAATAGAAGCTGAGAATACTATATTAAGGGTATATGAGGCTACTGCATCTCTGGCAGCGTGGGGAATTCTTGGAAATAATGCTAATAAGGATAATGCTATGAAAATGCTTTTAGCTGAAATGAAAATGTTACTTAATAAGGAAACTAAAGCAAGTGACAAGCTTTTTCAGATTCAAAGGAGCATAGCCCTGATGTTTAGGGAAACTGCACAGCACCGGCAGCTTGACTACTGCTTTAAGCTGGAGGCACTATTAGTAAAAGATAAAGACCATTGGAAATTCAGCAAGCTGCAATTTTCCTTCCCCTTCTATTACTTCTTTGAAGGTATGTATTCTGTGCCAGAAATAGAATAATATAAAGGGCATTGTATGTATATGTGAGCTGTACCGGTTTACATACATACAATGCCCTTTAGTATTTTAAGATATTTGCTTACAAAGTAATGGCACAGTCATTATTTTCAGACAAGCCCAGCTTTTTCAGCTCTTTGATTATAGCAGACATTTTATTGTGGATATCATCATCCTTTAAAAGATAGCTATGAGTAATGCCTATCAGTTTGCTGGTTTTATTTATAGCGTCATTAAGCATATGAAGCAGCTTATTTATATCAAAGTATTCCAGTCTAAATTCCTCATTTTCGTCAAAGGCATATACAGGAAACGGCTGGAGCAGATTCTTACTAATCTGATATTGGCTTCTATATATATTATGGGATTCAAAGCCTATGCTGGTACATGCTTTTAATGCTTTTACAGTATTATCATTCATTGAAAAATAGCCTCCTCTATAGGCTTGCACTTCTGTTATTCCTCTTTCATTCAAATATTTCATAGAATGCTGTACCATCAATAATTGCTGTTCATAATTATATGCTCCTATTAAATTCTCTTCCTTTGTGGCAAAGCTGCAATATTGTTGTATTTCATCAGGGAAATCATTTGGGTGAATGTGAAGACCGAAAACAACATTATATAAGCTTTTAATTTTTTCTATAAGCTTAAGCTCATACATCATATTTGCAAAATGAGGAGTAGTAAATAATACTGTAGTAATATCAGCCTCAGTGTTTATATTTAGAAATTTTTCTAGATTAAGTACATTTTCTTTTAAGCTTTTATCAAAAATATAACCCTCGCAATCCATTGTCATTACAAGCTTAAAGTTCTTTGAACTTAATAAAGTGTTTAAATCAATATTCATAATAAACCTCCTATTGTTATTGATAACAAACTCTAAAACTCAAAATACTTTTCGTTAAGAGTTGCTAATATCTTTGTGAGAAACAACGAGAAAGTTTTAATTTTGAAGTTGTTTCTCTATATTGAATAGCAGCAACTTATATGATAATATAAAGTTGTTATTTAAAAACAACCCAATTATATCATATGAGTTGTTAGTTGTCAAAATAATACTATTCGTACCTGAAAATTTTTATTACTTTTAATTATATGAGGAGGTTATTTATGAAGACTTTAGGATTTCCGAGAATGCACAAAGAGGCAAATGAGAAGAGGGATTTTTTGCCCGAATTTTTTAAGCACTTTATTGAATATGATGCAAAAATCTACATGGAAGAGGGATATGGCAGTGGTATGGGTTTGACAGAAGAGGATTATATCGAGCAAAATCCTCAATTGGTATTTGTTTCAAATAAGGAATGCTACGAGAAGGATATTGTAGTAGTATTGAGATGCCCGGAGATATGGGAAATGGACTATATGAAGGAAGGCAGTATATTGGTAAGTATGCTTCATTATCCTACAAGACTTACTCGTGTGGAATATTTGAAAAAAAGAAATAT
The DNA here is from genome assembly GCA_937930535.1 of uncultured Clostridia bacterium. Lineage (GTDB taxonomy): Bacteria > Bacillota > Clostridia > Lutisporales > Lutisporaceae > CALGKJ01. Next base: position 1,567 of record CALGKJ010000010.1, on the reverse strand, counting down.
TTTTGGTATTGCCATGGATTTAATAAGAAACGATTTGTTAGAGCGTATAGTTGTAGACTATAAAGGTACATCAGGAAATGGGGTAAAAATAGGATTTAAAGAATTGGAAAAGCTGTTAAGACATAATAATGAAGACCAAAAAGAATATATGTCTGTAAGCATAATGGGAACGGGCATGGTAGGACTTATGGCAGCAAAATTTGCCGGAAAGTTTGGCGGCAAGCGTAATACTCAGCTATTTAACTCTATTGGAGTAAATAGCGTAATAACAAATATGCTTCCGAGAAATACTACTTCTAATAGGGAACTTATGGAGAAAATATTGAGTGATACAGATATTCTTATAGACGCTACAACTAGAGATGACTCATCGAAATATATAGTAAATAATGATCTTTTAGGAAGTTTGAAAAAACATGCAGTAATACTAGACCTTACAGCAGATCCATACCTTGAGGAGATAGAGCCTATGCAGGTCAAAGCAATAGAAGGTCTTCCTACAGGCACACTGGATAAGTATGTTTTCTATCCTGATGACAAAGCTTTTGAGCTTATTCCCCAAAAGGTACGAACAAATAATCGGCGGACAGTAGTTGGCTGCAATGCATGGCCTGGAGTAAATCCTGAACGGTGCATGAAGTTATACGGAGTACAGATGACTCCTATTATAAAAAAGCTGATTACACAGAATAGGATGCAGCTGGACGAGATAAATGATGATTTCTTTATGAGAGCTATTTATAGATCAACAATAGAATATTTTGAAAATACATTGTAGAAAATAATACAAAAGTATTGTATTATCATTATAGAGAAACAACATAAAAATTAAATATATCCAGTTGGTTCTCTATATGAATGAATATTTTAAAGTTTTTAAAAAAAATCACTATGGGGATAAGTATTTGGAGGAATAAAAATGGCACACACGGATGAGCATAAACCTGTGTATAAAAAAATTGCAGTTGATGTGGCACATAAAATTGTAAAAGGCGAAATCAAGGAAAAGGAAAAGATCAGCGGCAGGTCAGTACTTGCCAGTATGTACAATGTATCCCCCGAAACAATAAGGAGAGCGGTTGCACTGCTTCATGAAATGGGAGTTGTTGCTGTATCTCAGGGCAGCGGCATTGAGGTTCTGTCCATATCCGCTGCTGAAAAATTTATAAATAAGACTAAGGACAATGATTATATTACTACCATTAAGGAAAACATAATGGATTTGCTGGAGGAAAGAAAAAAACTGGATGATGAGATAAAAAAGAGCTTTGAGGATATTGTGGATTCCATAGACAGGTTTCATAATATTTCTCCATTTACTCTTATTGAGGTAGAGATTGAGGAACGCTGCAAAATGATGGGAAAAAGGGTAAATGAAATCAAGTTCTGGCAAAGCACCAAAGCTACAATAATAGCTTATAAAAGAGGTTGGGATATTATTATTTCTCCAGGACCTGACTATGTATTTACTAAAGGGGATGTAATAGTAGTAATAGGCTGTGAAAATGTATATGATACTGTAAGAAATTTTTTGTATAATGATTAGGGGGACTGTTGCACAACTAAC
>CALGKJ010000009.1 GCA_937930535.1 uncultured Clostridia bacterium | reverse complement strand
TTTGTACTCAGCAGCAGATCAAAGTACTCGTTATAAGCTTCTTCTTCTCCCATTTTGGCTAGTATTTCTACATGGGTTTGTTTATAAATCAGCAGTTTAGATAGATCATGCTGTTTTTCAACTGCATCTAAGGCTATTTCTATGTGTTTTAAAGCACATTCACAATCATTTGTTAAGTTATATACCTCTGCTATATTGTTATGTACTGATGCCGCAGCTAGTATTTTTTCTTCATCATAAAGCTCTAAAGCCTTATTAAAATACTCGAGAGCTTTATGATATTGTTTTTCATTAGTATACGAAAAGCCTATATTAGAGGTAGCACCAGCCTTTTCATAGTTTTTGGAAGCATGTTTTAATGCAACTTCAAAAAAGTCTCTTGCTTTTTCATTGTTATCCTCTTTCATATAATATATGCCTCTCCAGTAGTAATAATAAAACAAGGTATGGCTGCTCAAGCTTTCCTTATTTTTGCGTATATGCTCCTCGGCTATCCTGAATTTTTTGTGAGATTTTTCTATAAGATTTTCCAATAGCAAAGCATAAGCAAACTCACAGTAAAATAATATCAGCTTGTCTATTTCCTTTTTGGGCAGGTGGTCAATGGCAAACTGAAAACATTCCTCTGTATGACTTATAAAGTTGGTATAATAACAGTTTCTTGCCTTTGATCTGTATATCATAGCAGTTTCCAGAGGCATGTTTTCTTTTTTAGCTTCTTCAAGAAGATAGTTCAGCATCTCTCCATCTTCTTCTTCATTGTATTTCTTTATCTCGTCATATATTTGCTGAACATGGTTTCTAATTTGCTGTTGCCTAGAAAGAACAATCTTTGTATATTCGCCCAGAGTATTAGTGACTATACACCTTATAGTATCGGACATGTTTGTTTCCTTGCTGAGATAGGATCGAAGGGTGCATAATGCCATTGCAATATCATTGCTCTCATAGTATGTCCTTACATCCTTATACCTTGCTTCGATAGCTTTTCGTATTTGTTGACCTTCTCCTAATATTCGTACATCTTCCAGCTTTAGCTTACTCATATTCCTTTACCTTCCATCATAAATCTGAGCATATTATAGCATATACTGTAATGTTTTACAACTTTACGGAATAAGGAAATAGGCAGATATCAAGGGATTTTAATTATTTGCATTTATTACCACATAGTCTACTCTACCTTATTTTCCTGTGCAAAGTATTTTACTATGCCGGTAAATATACACCATGCAACCTTTTCTTGATAGTGATCATCCTTTAACAGGTTTTCTTCATCATAGTTAGATAAAAAGCCGCACTCTACTAAAGCTCCTGGAATTTTGTTATCTCTAAGTATATATACGCCGTCAGTACCTTTTGCTGTTCTTCTGTTGCCTCTGTCTATTACTGTAACAAATTCGTTTTGTATTATCTCTGCCAGCAGCTTTCCTCTTTTATCGCCGATTTGATAAAATGTTTGTGCTCCGTAGTATTGGGATTGAGGGAAGCTGTTTAGATGTATGCTTACAAATATATTTGCATCTGATTCATTAATAAGCTGATGTCTGTTTTTTAGATCTTCGTTCTTTTTGCTTCTTATTCTGGATTTGCCCTCAGTGTAAAGTCCTGTATCGTCCTCCCTTATCATCAGTGCCAAGCCTCCTGCCTGTTCTATTAAGCGTCTAAGCTTAAGAGCAATAGACAGATTTATTTCATCCTCTACTGTTCCGCTTTTTCCAAGGGCTCCAGGGTCTATGCCTCCATGCCCGGGGTCTATCATTATAACGGTATTTTTTATTGGCAGTGAAAAAACACTTATAGTCTCCTTTGAACCTACATATAGGCTTAGAAATAGTATAAGTACCATTGAAAGTCTATAAAACAATCTTGAAAAGCTCCTTCTGTTCATTATAAATATTTTCATGTTTGCCACCCCTATTCTACATGTATAAATTCATAGCGTTACTGAAGGTATATAAAATACCCTCTTATACATTTGTTATACTTATATTGATATTTGTTAAGCCTGTATGATATGCATGACCAAGTTTGCAGTATAAAGATTTTATATACTTATGATTATATAAATATAAAAAGCTACTGTTATAATATTGTAAAATTATCCGTGGTTTTCCTTTCTGCTTCACTTCACTGCCATAAAACTTAGTTTATTCATGGGGTAGTTGTTGCTTCCCTTCTAGGTTTTTAGCTTGTTATAATCTAAGCTTTACACTAAAAACCTATAGGATATTTTAGTTTTAGAATGACTCTAACTCAACTGTATATGTTATAATAAGGATGGGGTTAACGAAGAAATTTAAGGAGGGTGAGTTATTTGGTAGATTACAGATTAGAAAAAATGGCAAAAGTACTTGTAGAATACTCTTTGGATATAAAAGAGGGAGATTACTTCTTGATTGCTGGCAATGTTCCGAGTATGCCATTAATAAAGGAGGTTTATAAGCAAGCCTTGCTGAAGGGCGCATATCCAGAAATTCGTATGGATAGCGAGGAGTTTGCTGAAATACAAGTTAAAAACGCTAGTGATGAACAATTAAAGTTTGTATCCCCTGTTAGCAGGTTTTTAATGGAGAATATAACTGCTTTTTTAAATATACGTGGTACTAACCACTCAAAGATTTTACAAAACTGTGATTCAAAAAAGATCAGCATGCGCGAAGTAGCTAACAGCTCACCTATGGGCATAATGCATAGAAGGGCTAATGAGGGCAAAATGCGATGGACTCTTACCCAGTTTCCAACAGAGGCGGCTGCTATGGAAGCTAATATGTCTTTATCTGAGTATGAGGACTTTTTGTTCTCCGCTTGCTTTGTAGATAGGGAGGATCCTATATCAGAATGGTTGAAGCTAAAGGAAGAACAGCAGAAAATTATTGATTATATAAGTACAAAGGATCATATCAGGGTTATTGCCGAGGATACTGATCTTACCTTGAGAGTTGGCGGACGCAAATGGATAAATAGCTGTGGAACTACTAACTTCCCAAGCGGTGAGGTTTATACAGGACCTATCGAAGATTCTCTGAATGGTTGCATAAGATTTACTTATCCTGCAATAAAATCCAGTAAGCTTGTAGAGGATGTAAGTCTTACCTTTGAAAATGGCAGGGTGGTCAAAGCAAGTGCCAAGGCTGGTGCGGATGTACTACAAGCTGCTATTAATTTGGATGCAGGCTCAAGATATGCTGGTGAATTTGCCATAGGCACTAATTATGGAATACAACGGTTTACTAAGAATATACTTTTAGATGAGAAAATTGGAGGCACTATTCATATTGCATTAGGCTCTGCTTATCCTGCAACTGGTTCAAAAAATAGATCTTCACTTCACTGGGATATGATATGCGATATGAGAAAAGGCGGAGAGATATACGCTGATGGTGAACTCTTTTATAAGGATGGAAAAGTAATAATTTAATATGAAAATAAAGCTGCGTCTGTCTAGGGTCATTTCCTGAGACTTGCTTTCTTTTCATTGATTGCTGATATAAAGTTGGGTAGACCAACTTTAAATACAGGTTAGGGGGTATAATATGAGAGACAGCAGAATCGAAAAAATGGCAAAGGTTTTGGTAAACTACAGCTTGAACTTGCAGAAGGGAGAAACCTTTGCCATAGGGGCTAATACAGTTACAGAGCCTCTTATGCTGGCAGTATACAAGGAAGCTTTACTGGCAGGAGCAAATCCTATAATGGTTCCAATTATAGCTGATGCTGCTGAGCTGCTGCTTAAGCATGGTACTGATGAGCAATTGGAATGCGTGAATCCTATTGAGAGATTGTTGTTTGAAGATTTTGATGCTATTCTTACTATATGGGGAGAGGAAAACACAAAGGCATTATCCAATGTTGATCCTTCTAAAATATCAAAGCGTTCAAAAGCTAGAGCTGACATCATAAAAACCTATATGGAAAGAATGGGCTCCGGCAAGCTTAAATGGTGCGGTACTCAGTTTCCAACCTATTCGGCTGCCATGGATGCTGATATGTCACTTATGGAGTACGAGGACTTTGTATTTGGTGCTTGCTTTATAGATTGTGAAGACCCTGTTGCAGAATGGAAAAAGTTCCATGATATACAGGAAAAATATGTAGAATATCTAAACACAAAATCTCATTTTGAGGTTAAATCAAAGGATTCTCATATAACCTTCAGCACGCAAGGAAGAAAATGGAATAATTGCGACGGAAGAGTTAATTTCCCTGATGGCGAAATATATACTTCCCCTGTTGAGGATTCAATTAATGGGGTTGTCAGGTTCTCTTTCCCTGCTGTTTATATGAATAGAGAGGTTGAGGATGTAGAGCTTACCTTCAAGGATGGCAAGGTTGTAAAGGCAACAGCAAAAAAAGGCGAGGATTTCTTAAACTCTGTGCTTGATACTGATGAGGGTGCTAGAATGGTTGGAGAATTTGCAATTGGTACAAATAACAATATTAAGAAGTTTACAAAAAATATACTGTTTGATGAAAAGCTAGGCGGTACAATCCATATTGCTGTAGGGGGAGGCTTCCCTGAAATTGGCGGTAAGAATGTTTCTGCAATACACTGGGATTTAATCTGTGATATGAAGGATGGCGGCGAAATCTATGCAGATGGAGAGCTGTTCTACAAGGAAGGTAAGTTTCTTATAAAATAGTATTATGGTTGAGAAAAAGCTGCTGGTCCAAGGATCAGCAGCTTTTTTAAAGCTTTTTTACTTCATCTATCATTTTTCTCAGCTTTTTGCCTTCTTTTACAGCTTCTTTAAGTACATCTTCTCTTTCTCTTACATGCTGCTTATCAACATTGGCTACAGTTAGCTGACCTGTTATTTTTGCATTTATGCATTTATGAAATAAGTCCAGTACTTTAATTGTGCAATCAAAATATGTATTTTCCTCTGGCGGCCCTGCCGTACAAATTATATAGCCTAATCTTGGTCTTTTTTCGATAATTGTTTTCTGGTTGATAAATTTACTTGCCCAGACTGCCTGACATCTGTCAATAAGCTTTTTCAGATGAGAGGTAACTGTATGAAAATATACCGGGGTAGAAGTTATGACAATATCAGCTTTGTCCATAAGGCTGTATATCTGCTGCATTTCATCCTTGATAATGCATACACCTTCCTTGTAGCAGCGGCTGCATGCTGTACAGTGATTTATATCCGGTGATGAGGCATATACCTTGGTAACTACGGTATTATTCTTTCCTATGCCCTCCAGCAGCTTGTCAAGGAGTATATCGCTGTTTTGGTTTCTTCGGGGGCTTCCATATATGGCTAATATCCTTATCATAGTACCCTCCTTATTTTTTCGCCTTTGAGGTTGTTGATAATATCGCTTATGCTTCGGCTTTCTATTTTTATATCAGGAGCTATTTCAGATAGTGGTATCATAACAAAGGCTCTTTCTGCCATTCTGGGGTGGGGTATAGTTAGTTTGCTTTCATCTAGCTTTACATCCTCGTATAACAATATATCAATATCTATTGTACGGGGTCCCCATCTTATTAAACGCTCCCTCTTCAGCTCCTTTTCAACCTTATTGCAGTGCTCAAGCAGCTCATAGGGATCTAGGGTTGTGTCTATCTCTGCCGCAATATTATAAAACCAATCCTGCTCTGCATAACCTACCGGCTCTGTTTCGTATATGGAGGATACTTTGAGTATATTTATTTTATCGTGCTGTTTCAGCAGCTCTAATGCTTTTTGTATATTAGCCTTCCTGTCTCCTATATTGCCGCCTATGCCTAAGTACGCTTTACTCATTTCTGTTTCTCCTGATTTCTACTCCAAAATAGTCGTATATGCCCTTTACTGGTGCTGCTGGCTTCTTAACATTTACGGTAAGCTCTTTTACAGTGACAAAGTCTTTAAATATATTTATGGCAATATCCTCAGCCAAGGCTTCTATAAGCTTAAATACCTTCTGCTCTGCCGACTGCTTAACTACCTCGTATACCTCTGCGTAGTTAACAGAGCTTTTTAAATCATCGGATATTCCTGCATTTTTCAAATCAGTATACAGCTCTACTGTAATAATAAATTTCTGACCTAGCTTATTTTCTTCCGGCAGTACTCCATGATAGCCGTAAAACTCCATATTTTTCATTATAATTTTGTCCACTGAATCACCTCACGATTGCGTCTGTCATTTTTGCCGCTCTGTAGTTTTCTTTTATATCGTGTACTCTTACTATGTCTACACCTTGAATTATACCCATTATTGTTGTTGCCATAGTGCCTTCTACTCTTTCCTTTGGCACTACATTAAGTACTTTGCCTATCATGGATTTTCTGGAGGTTCCAAGCAATATTGGATATCCAAGATCATTCATCTCTCCCAGCCTTGCCATAACCTCCAGATTTTGTTCAGCAGTTTTGCCAAAGCCAATGCCTGGATCAAGGATAATATTTTCATGGCTGATACCAGCTTTTATGCCTATGTTTACAGAGTCTTGTAAAAAGCTGCATATCACCTTCATTATGTCCTCCTTATATTCTGTGCCTATTTGATTATGCATGGCTACTACAGGAACTTTAAGCCTAGCTATGGTTGATGCCATATGGGGGTCTCTCTGCAAACCCCATACATCATTTATTATACTGACTCCGGCTTTTACTGCCGCTTCTGCAACCTCTGCCTTATATGTATCTACTGACAATGGCACATTTATTTTTTTAGATAGTGTTTCGATTACAGGAATTATCCTTTTAAGCTCTTCCTCTGCCGTTACCTCAGTAGAGCCGGGACGGGTGGACTCTCCGCCGATATCTATTATATCAGCACCATCCGAAACCATTTCCATAGCATGCCTTACTGCGGTATCTATATCAATGTAATCTCCGCCGTCGGAGAAGGAATCAGGCGTAATATTTAGTATACCCATGATATAGGTTCTCTCACCCAGCTTAAGCTGATAACTTCCTGCTGCTATTGTTCTTCTTCTGTGAGTGCTGTACTTTATTCCACGCATGTGTGACCTCCATTAAACTGCTTTCTTGGTTTGTTATCTTGAATTTATCAGGGACATAACCTCAGCTCTAGCTGCAACATCCTTTTTGAATATTCCTCTGACTGCCGATGTTACTGTTTTAGAGCCTGGCTTTTTTACGCCTCTCATTGTCATACACATGTGCTCTGCTTCGACAACAACGACTACGCCATAGGGTTCTAGTGCTTCCATAAGGCTTTCTGCTATGGAAGCGGTTATTCTTTCCTGTAGCTGTGGTCTTTTGGCTACCGCCTCAACAGTTCTGGCTAATTTGCTTAAGCCCGTAAGCCTGCCGCCCTTTGGAAGATACGCTACATGAGCACGTCCGAAGAATGGTACTAAGTGGTGTTCGCATGTGGAATAAAATGGTATATCCTTTACTAACACAAGCTCCTCGTGCTGTTCTTCCTGAAAATATATTTTCAAGTGATCCGTTGGTTCTTCATTTAATCCAGAAAAAATCTCTTCATACATACGTGCAATTCTGGCAGGAGTATCTCTTAAGCCTTCTCTTTCTGGATCTTCGCCTATTGCTTCAAGTATTTGTCTTATTGCTGCTTCAATTTTTTGTTTATCCATAAATATCCCTCTTTTGTTTATTGTTTTAATTATATAGGATTTTTAGCTTAATACTTAAATTATACCAAGCTAAAAACCTAGGAGGGAAGCAATACCTAACCCACGAATAAGTTAAGTTTTATGGTTGCTTCCCTATATATATTATTCGTTATTTATATTTTATCATGTACAGGTGCTATTAGATGTATTGCATTTAAAGCTTCCAGCTTATTATAATGTGCTGAGATTATAGAAGTTACACTATTCTTATTTATACTGCGAACTTGATTTTCCAATCTCGAAACAGGCATTACACCCATTAATGAATTAGTGATAAATATTTCATCAGAATCATATAAATCCTCAAGCTGAAAAGTACCCTCTGTACACTGGATACCAAGCTCACTGGCTATTGCTATAACCAAATTTCTTGTGATACCCGAGAGCAAGCCGCACTCTATACTTGGTGTATAGATATGACCATTTGTAACCCAAAATAGGTTTGAGACAGCTCCCTCAGTCAAAAAATTATGGGTATTTACAAATATCGCCTCGTTAAAGCCTTTTTCAACTGCGCTGTTTTTAGCCAATATATTCTCAAGATAATTCATTGATTTTATTCTGCATAAGGGCGATAATGGGTTTTTAACAAAATCTGATATACATAAAGCAAATCCCTTATCATATGCTTCCTGCTTGTATACAGTATCCCTAGTTTGGATAAGTATAATATTATCTTTATTATCCTTAATTAAGCTTATCCTGATACTTCCATTAATAATCTTGTTCATATGTATTAAGCTTATACATTTTTCAAACAAGTTCAAGACATCACTATTAAAGCTAATGCCGATTTGAGGGCAAGAGCTTTTTAATCTCTCAATATGCTGGTCAAAAAAACACATATTTTTATTATAGATTTTTATTGTCTCGAATAATCCGTATCCATGTAGAAGTCCCATGCAATTAGGGATAATTGCTGGTTTATCTTCTAGCTGGATATCATTGTCAATATAAACATACATATAAAACCTCTTATAATGCTATTGCAAATTTTATAATATATTAGCAAACTTTTTTTAGATTGATGCAGCTTAATATAGTACTGATATATATTAATATATTACTATAATACTTTCATATATAGAAACAACTTCAAAATTAGTTTTTCAGTTGTTTCTCACAAAGAGATTAGCAACTCTTAACGAAAAGTATTTTGACTTTTAGAGTTGGTCATATATAATAAAGAGTTCTATGTCTATTTGGCTAACACACTTTTATTAAGTTCTTTTCTCCTGTTCTTAAGCTGTTCCTTAAATACATACAGGGATATAGTTTTTATATCCTCAATAGGCATCTCCAGAAACTCACAGCCTGAGTTGTACATAGTGCCGGTCTCAGAATCAAATGTTCTTTTAACCATGGCTGTACACTCTAAGAAATAATTAAGCTTCAGCTTAAACTTAAATATCATATAGTCTGGCAGCTTTAGATTAGTTTGTACAAGTACACCGCCGGCACTTATGTTTATTATATTGCCGGAAAAATGCTTATCGGACTTGGTTATCATAACATCATTTATCATTACAGGTCTGCCTACAAAGCCTATGTTGCATTCCATTCTGTTAAACCTTCTTTTTTCTACGTTGCTAAGCTCAGCTTTAACAGGCTTTGTAATATATGCAGTCTTTTCAAAGGAATCTTCTACCTGACTGTAAAACTCATATATATCCTGATCACTGATTACAATACAAAGAATTTCCTTGCCTGGCTTTAAAGTATTTGCTGATTTGACTGCAAGTGTTATTTTTCCATCCCCCACGTGCTTTACATTTGAGTATATCTCTTGTTCCATATATGGTGCTAGTATAATTATTAACTGACCTACCGAAAGTTCCAATTTTGTCCCCCCTCGCATTATGCGTTGCAGAAGCATAATTTTTTGATTTAGATCGATTCTTTCGTGTTCATTCTAGCAAGTATATACAGAAATTTTAACGACATTTATATCATAAAAATATTATATCAAATCTTCGCCGTTTTAGATACTTATAGATTTGCTAATATTATAACAAAGTCCCTATGTTTTAGGTTGAATTGGGGGAGTTGGTATGATTGACTAGGTAGATAAAAATAAAACCTCTCGAAGTATTGATTCGAGAGGTTTTGGGGTTGTAAATATTATCTCTTTGAGAACTGTGGAGCTCTTCTTGCTTTCTTTAAGCCGTATTTCTTTCTTTCCTTCATTCTTGGATCTCTTGTAAGGAATCCAGCTTTTTTAAGTACTGGTCTCATTTCCTTATCTACTTCTAATAAAGCTCTTGAGATACCGTGTCTTATAGCACCAGCTTGACCAGTGAAACCACCGCCAAATACATTAACTAAAATGTCAAATCTTGACATAGTGTCTGTAATTGCTAACGGTTGTCTAACAATAAGCTTTAATGTTTCCAATCCAAAATAGTTATCTATGTCTCTATTATTAATAGTTATTTTTCCTTCACCTGGAACTAATCTTACTCTTGCAACAGATAATTTTCTTCTTCCTGTACCAAAATATTGTACTCTAGCCACAACAACTTCCTCCTTTCGATTATATGTTCAGTTCAAGTACTTCAGGCTTTTGAGCTTGATGTTCATGCTCTGTGCCTCTGTAAACTCTTAGCTTCTTGAGCATTTGTCTGCCCAAGCTGTTATGAGGAAGCATGCCTCTGATTGCCTCAGAAACTGCTTTTTCAGGCTGTTGCGCCATAAACTTTCTGTATGGAGTTTCCTTCAAGCCGCCTGGATATAATGAATGTTTTCTGTACATTTTTTGATCTAACTTCTTACCAGTTAAAACAACTTTGTCTGCATTTATAATTATTACATGATCCCCTGTATCAACATGAGGAGTGTAAATTGGTTTATTTTTACCTCTAAGTATTTTTGCAACTTCGCTAGCTAGTCTACCAAGTACTTTTCCCTTGGCATCTATTACGTACCATTTTCTTTCTATTTCATTGGCCTTAGCCATGAATGATTTCATAGTGTTCCCTCCTTACCAAATCTTACACATACATTTGACTTCTGTTTAAATACTGATTCAAACAATTATCAAATTATCATCAGCTTGAAAACAGCTTTTACAGCAGTAACATCCCACAATTGTCAGTGCTGTCATAACGGTATTCAGCTCATATGATATTTGATTCCAACGATGCATATGGTATTCCGTCTATTTATTTAAATGACCCGGGGCAGTGGATCATTTTTTACAACATTAATATTGTAATACATTGAGCCGAGCGTGTCAACAGCTAATATAGCAATTACATCCATTAGATTAAATTTTTTTGCTTTTTATCTGAAAAAAGCATTATTTATTTTGAAATTTAATAAATATTTCAAAAATATATCAATAATACACCTTCTCCAGATAAAGTCCATGGGGCGGCGCAGTAATTCCAGCTAGTGTCCTGTTTTTTGACTTAATTATATCTGGAATATCCTGCACAGCTATTCTTCCTATTGCCGCATATAATAACGTGCCGGTAATTATCCTTACCATATTATATAAAAATCCGTTACCTGTGTAAAAAATTTTAATAATGTCTCCTTCTGCCACTGTTTCAATATTATATATTGTCCTTATAGTGTCTTTGACATTGCTGCCTGCGGACATAAATCCAGCAAAATCATGAGTTCCTATAAAATACTGGCTTGCCGATTTCAGCTTCTCTATATCTAATTTTTCACAATAGCACACATTATATGCAAAATCTCTCATAATAGCGGAGGGATGTCTGCTGTTTACAATAGTATAGCTGTATTTTTTTCCTTTAGCACTATATCTTGCATGAAAATCCATATCAGCTTCTTCTGATGATTTAACAACGATATCCTTTTGCAGCATCGCGTTTATGGCAAATGCAAACCTTTCAGAGGGTATTTTGCTGTTGGTCATAAAATTTGCAACCTGTCCTCTGGCATGTACTCCGGCATCTGTTCTTCCTGAGCCATTTAGCTCAAGCTCCTCGCCGGTTATTTTATAAATGGCATTTTGTATGCTGCCCTGTATGGTTGGGGCATTGGGCTGAACCTGCCATCCACTATAGTTAGTCCCATCATATTCAATAATAAGCTTAATATTACGCATAAAGCACCCCAATATCTGTCATTAGTATGTTATTAACTATCTAACAAAAATTATAATTGCACAAAAAACTATTATGGCAGCAGCAGAATAGAAATCAAGCATGGTAAGCTTAAGCTGTTTCATTCTAGTTCTATTTTCTCCGCCTCTATAGCATCTAGCTTCCATTGCCAGTGCAAGCTCATCAGCGCGTCTGAAAGCACTGATAAAAAGAGGAACAAGCAGGGGAACCATCGCTTTTGCCCTTGCTATCAGATTTCCTGTTTCAAAGTCTGCGCCTCTTGCCATTTGCGCCTTCATTATTTTGTCAGTTTCTTCAAGCAGAGTTGGTATAAATCTAAGTGCTATTGTCATCATCATAGCCAGCTCATGGGCTGGAATTCCGATTTTTTTAAAGGGGTTTAAAAGCTTCTCTATTCCGTCTGTCAGTGCAATAGGGGAAGTTGTAAGAGTCAATAAGGATGCTCCTGTAATCAGGAATATCAGCCTTAGACCCATTAATCCAGCCATCATTAAGCCTTCCCTAGTTATAGTAAGCCTCCATATGGAAAAAAGCCTTTCTCCCTGAGTCATAAACATATTAATAACAATTGTAATTATTATTATGGCCAAAAGAGGTCGTAAGCCTCTAGCAATTATTTTAAAGGGCACTTTAGATAGAAATATTATAAGTACAACAAACAGTGCATACACTAAATATCCCCAGAAATTAGTTATAAAGAATAGAATAGTTATCATGGACATGGCTAAAAGTATCTTTATTCTTGGGTCTATATTATGAATAGGAGTATCTCCCGGTATAAATTGTCCTATTGTTATGTTTTTAATCATGTTTTTTACCTCTTAATAAATGCAATAGCTCTTTTTTAGCTTCTTCTACACTTATACACTCAGAAATATTAAAGCCCTTACTTCTCAAGGCTCTTGTAAGATAGGTTATCTGCGGTGCTCCCAGTCCTATTCTTTCAAGGGTATCAACTTCCTTGAAAACATTTCTAGGGGTATCCATAAATATAACCTTGCCCTTGCTCATAACTATTACTTTATCAACCAGATTTGCAATATCCTCCATGCTGTGAGACACTAGGATTACTGTAATTCCCTTGCTTTTGTGCAGTTGCTTTATCTGTGCTAGTATCTCATCTCTGCCTTTTGGGTCAAGACCAGCAGTTGGCTCATCTAATATAAGCACCTTAGGCTGCATTGCCAGAACTCCAGCTATAGCTACCCTTCGTTTCTGACCGCCGCTTAATTCAAAGGGTGATATATCCTTAATACTTTCATATTTAAGTCCTACAAGCTCTATAGCATCCTTGACTCTTTGATTTACTTCTGTTTCTGATAGTCCAAGATTCTTCGGTCCAAAGGCTACGTCCTTATATACTGTTTCTTCAAACAATTGATGTTCAGGATATTGAAATACAAGTCCTACCTTTTGTCTTACCTGCTTCATAGAAACGCCTTTTGCACCTACTTCCACATCATCTATAAAAATTTTTCCAGAGGAAGGCTTTAAAAGGCCGTTAAGATGCTGTATAAAGGTTGATTTTCCTGAGCCTGTATGACCTATTAACCCTACAAATTCGCCATCTTGCAGCTCAAAGCTTACATCGTCTATAGCTGTATGCTCAAAGGTAGTACCCTTCATATATACATGGGTTAAATTTTCTATTTTAATCGGCATAATTCTTCCACCATTTCCTCTACTGTTAGTATATCGGGAGGTAAAGCTACGCTCTCACCAATAAGCTTGCTGCATAGGTCTGTAACCTGTGGTACGTCTAAGCCTAGTGCTTTAAGCTTTTCAACTTCCTTAAAAACCTCTTTAGGGGTGCCGTCTAATACTATATTTCCTTCTGCCATTACATACACTTTATCAGCTTTTACAGCTTCGTCCATATAATGTGTTATTAAAATAATGGTTATACTCTCTTCACGATTCAGCTTTATTATTGTGTCTATTACCTCTCGTCTTCCTGATGGATCCAGCATAGCAGTAGGCTCATCCAGTATTATGCACTGAGGCTTCATTGCAATTATGCCCGCAATTGCAATTCTCTGTTTTTGACCGCCAGAAAGCAGGTGTGGAGCATGTTTGGCATATTCCAGCATTTCTACTGTTGCTAAAGACTCATCTACTCTTTTCCTTATTTTGCTTGGCTCTACGCCTAAGTTTTCAGGTCCAAAAGCTACATCCTCTTCAACGATGGTGGCTACAAGCTGATTATCAGGATTTTGAAATACCATGCCTGCCATCTGCCTAATATTCCAAGTATTATTTTCGTCTTTCGTGTCCAAGCCTCCTACATAAACAGTCCCGCCAGTAGGAAGCAGCAGAGCATTTAAATGTTTTGCAAAGGTAGATTTTCCTGAGCCATTGTGTCCTAGTATGGCTACAAAATCTCCCTTATTTATGCTTATACTTACCTTATCTATCGCTTTAACGGTGCGTTCATCATGACCGTAATATTCAAATGTTATGTTTTCTGCTTTTATCATCTCTGACATAAATTTACCTTCTTTATCGTAGTATTGATCTTTAATCTATTTAAAACCCCAGAACATCGAAGAAAAGCTGCATTTATCATATATACGCAGCACAGCTTTTCTTAAAAACTCAATATATGGGTGCTTGTTTTGTTCTCAAACTATTCAATAGCAAAATGGGACTAAGCAATCACTTAATCCCCATTAATACTAACTTTATTATATAAGTTATACTATACTAATTCTAGTACAACTACTTCTGCTGCATCTCCACGTCTTGGAGCTACTTTCATTATTCTTGTATAGCCACCATTTCTTTCTTTGTACTTTGGTGCTATTTCATCAAATAACTTTTTAACTACATCTTCTTTAGTAATATATGCTAATGCTTGACGTCTTGCATGTAGATCGCCTCTCTTGCCGAGAGTTATCATTTTTTCAGCTATGCTTTGTGTTTCTTTAGCTCTTGTACCTGTTGTCATCATTTTTCCATGCTCAAGGAATGATGTAACTAGGTTTCTTAGCATTGCTCTTCTTTGATCGCTAGGACGTCCGAGCTTTCTGTAACCAGCCATGACAAAATACCTCCTTTTTTACTCTTCGTTAGCTTTTAAGCCATATCCAAGCACTTGAAGCTTCTGTTGTACCTCTTCTAGTGATTTCTTGCCCAGATTTCTTACTTTCATCATATCGTCTTCAGACCTCTGAGTAAGCTCTTCAACCGTATTAATGCCAGCGCGTTTCAGACAGTTGAAGGATCTAACAGAAAGATCAAGCTCTTCTATTGTCATTTCTAATATCTTAGCTTTTGTGTCTTCTTCTTTTTCAACCATTATTTCAACGTTGCCGACATGTTCAGTCAGAGTAATAAATAACTTCAAATGCTCACTTAAAATCTTGGCTCCAAGGCTTATTGCCTCGTCTGGCTTTATTGTGCCATTTGTCCAAACTTCAAGTGTCAGCTTATCAAAGTCAGCAACCTGCCCTACACGTGTATTTTCTACCGAATAGTTAACCTTACTTACAGGCGTAAATATAGAATCTATTGGTATAATACCAATAGGCTGACCTTGCTGCTTATTTCTTTCTGAGGTTACATATCCTCTGCCTCTTTCAACTGTCATTTCCATATACAATCTAGAGTTGCTGCTTAAAGAAGCAATATGTAGATCAGGATTGATTATTTCAATATCTGTATCTGCAATTATATCTCTAGCTGTTATTTCTCTTTCTCCCTGCACATCTATCTTGATTAATTTTGAGTTATCATTGTGCATTTTAAGAGCAAGATTCTTAACGTTGAGTACTATCTCTGTAACATCTTCAGCTACTCCGGGAACTGTTGAAAATTCATGAAGCACTCCGTCAATTTTTACGGAAGTAACTGATACGCCGGGAAGTGACGATAGAAGAATGCGCCTCAGCGAATTACCCAGTGTTGTACCATAGCCTCTTTCAAGGGGCTCTACTACAAACTTACCGTAGGTATAGTCCTCTGACATTTCAATGCATTCTATTTTTGGCTTTTCTATTTCTATCATCCTAAAATAACCCTCCTTATTAATCTTATAACCATTCCATTAAGGCAGAATGTATTATATATACATAATGCCGTACTAATACTTGGATATTTTGAGGGTAACTGATCTATATAAAACATTCTCTTAAATATCCGATCAAATGATTGGTGAATTCTAAGGTATTAATGGTATATGCCCTTAGAAATTACTTCAAGGACACAGACCATTATT
The DNA here is from genome assembly GCA_937930535.1 of uncultured Clostridia bacterium. Classification (GTDB taxonomy): domain Bacteria; phylum Bacillota; class Clostridia; order Lutisporales; family Lutisporaceae; genus CALGKJ01. The sequence continues at coordinate 14,872 of CALGKJ010000009.1, read as the reverse complement.
AACCTATTATCTGGAATATAACTCAACTATCAAGTGTTCTTCGATCGGTATATCAATATCTTCTCTAGCAGGTAAAGTTAGAACTCTTGCTTCCATCATTTCTGCATTAACAGATAACCATTGTGGTGCTGTTTTTGCAGCTGAATCCTCAGCTAGCTGCTTCAACTTATCTGAAGCTTTACTTCCTTCTCTAACTGTTATTAAGTCATTTACTTTAACCTGATATGAAGGTATGTCTACTTTCTTTCCGTTAACTGCAAAATGTCCATGTCTTACTAACTGTCTTGCTTCTGCTCTGGAGTTTCCAAAGCCCATTCTAAATACTACGTTGTCAAGTCTTAATTCAAGAATTCTTAACAAGTTTTCACCTGTAACTCCTCTTTGTCTTTCAGCTTCTTCAAAATATGATCTGAATTGGCTTTCAAGTACACCATATATTCTTCTAACTTTTTGTTTTTCTCTTAGCTGAACGCCATAGCCGGATAATCTCTTTTTATTTTGTCCATGCTGTCCTGGTGCATAAGCTCTTCTGCTAACTGCACATTTATCAGTGTAGCAACGATCTCCTTTTAAATACAGCTTGGAGCCTTCTCTTCTACAAAGCCTGCACACTGCGCCTGTATATCTTGCCATTAATTAATCACACCTCCTGTATCAAAAATTATACTCTTCTACGTTTTGGTGGTCTGCAACCGTTATGTGGTATAGGAGTTACGTCCTTAATCATGCTAACTTCAAGACCTGCTGCTTGTAAGGATCTTATAGCAGCTTCTCTTCCTGATCCAGGACCTTTAACGTAAACTTCTACTGATTTCAAACCATGTTCCATTGCTGCTTTTGCAGCAGTTTCAGCAGCCATTTGCGCTGCAAATGGAGTGCTCTTTCTTGAGCCTCTAAAGCCCAATCCGCCTGCACTTGCCCATGATAATGCATTACCATGAGTATCTGTCAATGTTACTAGTGTATTATTAAATGTTGATTTTATATGCGCTGCACCTTTTTCAACATTTTTTCTTTCTCTTCTTTTTCTGGTTCTCTTAGCCTTTGGCTTCGCTACCATTCAAGCTAACCTCCTTCTTCTAAGCTTATTTGCTTCTTCTTACTCCTACTGTTCTTGCAGGACCTTTTCTTGTTCTAGCATTAGTCTTAGTTCTTTGACCTCTTACTGGAAGTCCTCTTCTATGACGAAGACCTCTATAGCAGCCTATTTCAATAAGTCTCTTTATATTAAGTGCTATATCTCTCTTAAGGTCACCTTCAACTCTTAAGCTTCTGTCTATAATTTCTCTTAACTTACTAACTTCTGCTTCAGTTAAGTCTTTAACTCTTGTATCAGGACTGATTCCGGCTTCCGCTAATATGCTATTGGAAGTTGGTCTTCCTATTCCAAATATATATGTTAGTCCGATTTCTACTCTTTTATCTCTTGGTAAGTCAACACCGGCAATTCTGGCCATTCGATTGTACACCTCCAATTTGGTATATTAATTTATTATAAATCTTTAGAGATAACTCCCAGATCGCTTACAGACATATTACTACATCTGAAGCAATTGAAAGTCCAGCCGCTACCTCTTTTATGATTTAACCTTGTTTTTGTTTATGCTTTGGATTAATGCAAATAACCATTACTCTGCCATGCCTTTTAATTATTTTGCATTTTTCGCAAATAGGCTTTACTGATGGTCTAACTTTCATTTTAAACCCTCCTGTTATTTACCTCTCCATGTGATTCGACCTCTTGTCAAATCATACGGTGAAAGCTCTATAGTTACTTTATCTCCCGGCAAAATCCTTATGAAATTCATTCGTAGTTTGCCTGAAATATGCGCTAATATTTTATGTCCATTCTCTAACTCTACCTGAAACATAGCATTTGGTAAAGCCTCTATAACTTTTCCTTCAACTTCAATTACGTCTTGCTTTGACATAAGGTAATCAAACCTCCTGTTCTCCATATCCGTTTATTGATTTAATAAAGCTTCTTATTTCACTGTTTGTAACTTTTCTGCCTGACTCTATCTTATTCTTTATATCATCAGAAATTACATTTAACAGTCTGCAATGCTTAATATTCTTTTTTTTAGGATTTTCCACTTTTTTTAGTCTTCCATCTGAAATATAGACATACTGAACGTTAATTATACATGTAACAACGAATTTCTCCTCGCTATCATGACCGGCCTTGGACATAATTAGTTGCCCTACTTTTACCTTATTCATATGCTAGTTCACCTTCAATTGTTAAATTACAGCATAGTCAATATTTCAGGAGTACTCTTGGTTATAGCAATGGTATTTTCATAGTGAGCTGACAGTTTTCCGTCTGCTGTTACTACTGTCCAACCGTCAGTTAACACCTTAACATGGAACCTACCTTCATTTACCATAGGTTCTATAGCCAGGGTCATACCAGATACCAACCTTGGGCCCTTACCCTTCGGTCCGTAGTTTGGCACCTGTGGTTCTTCATGCATTCTTGTCCCGATACCGTGACCGACTAAATCTCGTACTACAGAAAATCCCTGTTGTTCAACATACTGCTGAATAGCAAAGCCTATATCAGACAATCTATTTCCTTCTACGGCATATTCTATGCCCTTAAAGAAGCTTTCCTTTGTAACATCAATCAGCTTTTGTGCTATATCAGTAATAGTTCCAACTCCGTAGCTCCGAGCTGCATCTCCATAGTAACCTTTAAAAACTGCACCAATATCTATTCCGATAATATCGCCGTCCTTTAAGATTACCGCCCCTGGTATACCATGTACAACCTGCTCATTTATGGATGTACAAATACTGGCTGGAAACCCTTCATATCCTTTAAATGCAGGTATTGCACCGCACTTTCTTATATATTCCTCGGCTATGGTATCGAGTTCCATTGTTGATATTCCTGGTTTAATTACCTCTTTCAGCTTTTCATGCGTCTCCGCTACTATATTGCCAGCAGCACGCATTAGTTCAAGTTCCTTGAGTGATTTAATATTAATCATCGAACCGTCTCCAATGCTTTGCGTATATTATTAAATACATCACTTGCATCCTGTTCACCATTAATTGTTATAAGAATGTCTTTTCCTTTGTAGTAATCAATAAGTGGCTGTGTTTCGTTTTTATAAACTCTTAATCTGTTTGTTACAGTCTCTTGTTTATCGTCATCTCTGATAAACAGCTGTCCTCGGCAATAATCACACGTATTTTCAACCTTAGGTTTGTTATACGTTAAATTATATGTTGACCCGCAGCTGTTGCACACACGTCTACCTGTCATTCTACTGATTATTGTTTCATCACTTACATCTAAATTTACTACAGCGGTTAGCTTCTTCTCGTTTTTTTCGAGTTCTGCCTCAAGAGCTTCTGCTTGAACAAGTGTTCTAGGAAAGCCATCAAGTAGAAATCCATTAGTACAATCTGACTCTGAAAACCGATCTTCAATCATGCTAAGGGTAACATCGTCAGGGACTAGCAGTCCCTTTTCGATATACTTTTTAGCTTCCAAGCCTATAGGTGTACCATTTTTAATGTTCTCTCTAAACATATCACCTGTAGATATATGAGGTATACTAAATACGGTCACAATCTTGGATGCCTGAGTACCCTTGCCAGAGCCTGGTGAACCTAAAAGTACAATTCTCATTATTATTCTCCATTTCTACATCACAAATTCTATTTCAAGAAACCTTGGTAGTTTCTCATAATCATTTGTGCTTCCACTTGCTTGATAAAGTCCATAGCAACACCAACTACGATTAGTAGTGATGTACTTCCAAAGTACATTTTTATACCAGTAAAGTTCATAAGTATTGCTGGTATTATTGCTAATACAGCTAGGAATAATGCTCCAACAAGTGTAATTTTATTTAATGACCTCTGTATAAAATCAGAAGTTGGTTTACCTGGTCTGATACCTGGTATGAAACCGCCATATTTCTTTATGTTGTTTGATACTTCAATAGGATTAAAAGTCACCATTGTATAGAAATATGTAAATCCTACTATAAGTAATGCATAGAACAATAAGTATATTGGTGAGCTCCAGCCAAACCATCTCTCCATAAATCTATAAAATGCGCTTTGTGGGAAGAAGGATGCTATTTGCACAGGGAACTGTGTTATAGACATCGCAAATATTACAGGTATAACGCCTGCTTGGTTTACCTTTAGAGGAATATGTGAACTTTGTCCTCCATACATTTTTCTTCCTACAACTCTTTTTGCATATTGAACTGGGATTCTTCTCTGACCTTCTTGTACAAATACTACACCCGCAATTATCAATATAGCAAATACTGCAAAAAACGCTAATTCAATTATATTAGTAGTTCCAACTTTGTATAAGTTATAAAGTTGAATTAAACCACCAGGTAATCTGGAAACTATACCAGCGAATATTATAAGTGATATACCGTTTCCTATACCTCTTTCAGTGATTAGTTCGCCCAACCACATAAGGAAGGCTGTACCAGCAGTAAGTGTTACCGCAACCATAGCTATTGATAAAATATTGTTATTATATAGTGCTCCTCTTAGAGCAAAGGATAACGCAATAGATTGTACTAGAGCTAGTATTACAGTTCCGTATCTCATATACTGAGCAAGTTTCTTCCTGCCTTCTTCACCTTCTTTTGAAAGTGCTTCAAGAGCTGGTATTGCAATAGTTAATAGTTGTATGATAATTGAGGCATTAATATATGGTGTTATGTTCATCGCAAAAATGGAAAAGTTACTAAATGCTCCCCCCGATATTGTATCAAAGAACTGCACTAGCTGGTTGTTGCCAACCATAGTTGCAAGCTTTGTTAGATCCATACCTGGCACAGTAATAACTATACCAAATCTGAATATTATGAGCATACCAAGAGTAAATAACATTTTACGTCTCAAATCAGGAATTTTCCAAGCGTTTCTCAAAGTAGTTAACACCTTATATCACCTCTACCTTTCCTCCTGCTGCTGCAATCTTTTCTTCTGCTGTCTTGCTGAATTTGTGTGCTTGAACAGTAAGGTTCTTTGTTAATTCACCAGTGCCTAGTATTTTTACTCCATGCTTCATTGCTTTTACAAGTCCTGCTTCTCTAAGAGTGTCTGGATTTACAACTGCACCAGCTTCAAATATTTCTAGATCTTGCAGATTAACTACTGCATATTCTTTTCTAAATATATTTGTGAAACCTACTTTAGGTAATCTTCTATAAAGTGGCATTTGTCCGCCTTCAAAGCCGATTCTAACTCCACCACCAGAACGTGCATTTTGTCCTTTTTCTCCTTTACCCGCTGACTTACCTTGGCCTGAAGCTGTACCTCTACCGATTCTCTTTTTGTTCTTATTGGTACCTTCAGCAGGTCTCAGTTCGTGTAATTTCATCTTTACACCTCCTTAATTATACTTCCTTCACTTGTATTAAGTGTATAACCTTTTCAATCATACCTCTTATTTGAGGTGTATCTTCATGTACTGCTTCACTGTTTATTTTTTTAAGACCAAGGGCTTTAACTGTATCTATCTGGTCCTGTCTTCTTCCAATCAAACTTCTAACCAGTTTTATATTCAATTTAGCCAATGCTTTCCCCCCCTAACCTATAATCTCTTCTACAGACTTGCCTCTTAGCTTTGCAACTTCTTCAGCAGTCTTTAGGCTGGAAAGACCTTCTATTGTAGCATTAACCATGTTTCTTGGGTTATTTGATCTTAAGGATTTTGTTCTTATATCCTTAATACCTGCTAATTCAAGTACGGCACGAGCTGGTCCGCCAGCTATAACACCAGTACCTGCTGCTGCTGGCATTAGAAGAACTGTACCTGCACCTGATGTACCTATAATTTGATGAGGTATTGTTGTACCTACTATTGGCACTGTAATCAGATTCTTCTTTGCATCTTCTATGGCTTTTCTAACTGCTTCTGGTATTTCTATGGATTTTCCTTTTCCAACTCCAACATGACCGTTATTATCGCCGATAACCACTATAGCGCTAAATCTGAAGGTTCTACCACCTTTAACAACCTTAGCAACTCTGTTTATAGCAACCACTTTCTCTTTAAGATCAAGCTTGCTTGCATCAATTTGCTGCATTTATTTCCCTCCCTTGTAACTAGAATTCTAAACCGGCTTCTCTAGCTGCATCTGCAAGTTCCTTTATTCTTCCGTGATATATTAATCCGCCTCTATCAAAAACAACCTTCTTAACTCCTGCTTCTATTGCTCTCTTAGCAACTAATGAGCCTACAGCTTTAGCTGACTCTTTGTTTCCGCCATGACCTAATTGGTCTTTGAGCTCTTTATCTAAAGTTGAGGCTGATACTAAAGTAACGCCTTTTACGTCATCAATTAATTGAGCATATATATTATTCAAGCTTCTAAACACGTTTAGTCTTGGTCTTTCGCTAGTACCTTGAACTTTCTTACGCATTCTCAAATGTCTCTTTAGTCTTGAAGCATTCTTACCTGCTTTAGTTATCACCCTTTTTCACCCCTTTTAATTTTATTATTTACCTGTTTTACCTTCTTTACGTCTTATGATCTCATTAGCATACTTAATACCTTTGCCTAGATATGGCTCTGGTTTTCTAACTGATCTGATGTTTGCAGCGTGTAATCCAACCTTTTCCTTGTCAATACCTTTTACAAGTACTTTAGTTGGTGCTGGAACCTCTGTTGTCACTCCATCTGGGTCTATCATCTCAACTGGGTGTGAATATCCCATTGTAAGAGTTAACTTATTTCCTGCTTTTGCTGCTCTATATCCTACACCGTTTATATCAAGCGCTTTTTCAAAGCCTTTTGTTACGCCTTCAACCATGTTTGATATTAGAGCTCTAGTTAAACCGTGTAATGCTCTATGCTGTTTCTGATCTGAAGGTCTTTTTACTAAAAGCGTGTCGTTTTCCATCTCGATAATAATATCTTGATGCATCTTCTTCACTAGCTGTCCTTTAGGACCTTTAACAGATACTAAATTTTCATTATCTATCTTAACCTCTACGCCTTGAGGAATTACAACCGGCATTTTACCTATTCTTGACATATGTGCACCTCCTGTTCCTCTTAGATATTACCATACGTAACAGAGAACTTCTCCGCCAACTCCCTGTAATCTTGCTTTCTTATCTGTCAATATTCCAGTGGATGTTGAGATTATTGCTATTCCAAGTCCGCCTAGTACCTTTGGAATTTGCTCTTTTCTAGCATAAACTCTAAGTCCTGGCTTACTAATTCTCTTTAATCCAGTGATAACCTTTTGTTTGTTTCCACTGTACTTTAGAGTTACTCTAATAACTCCTTGTTTTCCATCATCTATTATATCAAAAGACTTTATATAACCTTCATCCAATAGTATTTGCGCTATTGCCTTTTTGATGTTTGATGAAGGAATGTCAACAACTTCGTGCTTTACTGTATTTGCATTTCTAATACGTGTAAGCATATCAGCAATTGGATCACATATAACCATTAAACTTAAACCTCCCTTATACCTAGTATTGAGTTTGACACCTTGCTATACGCAATTTATTGTAAATACATCCTGTGTATTATCTTTTCCATTACGCTTGAAAGCTGCTGACTACCAGCTAGCCTTCTTAACTCCTGGAATTTGACCCTTATACGCTAATTCTCTGAAGCATATACGGCAAATACCAAATTTTCTGAGGTAAGCGTGTGGTCTTCCGCATATTCTACATCTGTTATACGCTCTGGTCGAAAATTTTGGAGTACGCTGCTGCTTAAGAACCATTGCTTTCTTAGCCACTATTTTCCCTCCTATTCTACTGGTTTGCGTAAGGCATACCGAGAAGTCTAAGTAGTTCTCTAGCTTCTTCGTCTGTCTTAGCAGTTGTTACAAATATGATATCCATTCCTCTGATTTTGTCTATTTTATCATAGTCTATTTCAGGGAATATTAGTTGTTCTTTAATACCAAGAGCATAGTTTCCTCTGCCGTCAAATGACTTTGCAGAAACTCCTCTGAAGTCTCTTACTCTTGGTAATGCAACGTTGAATAGCTTATCAGCAAATTCAAACATCTGTTCACCACGTAGAGTAACTTTAGCACCTATAGACATTCCTTGTCTTACCTTAAATGCAGCAACTGATTTTTTAGCTTTTGTTACTACAGGCTTTTGGCCTGCAATAGTTGCTAAATCAGCAACAGCTGCTTCCATTGATTTTGCGTTATCCTTTGTATCTCCTAAACCCATATTGATTACGATCTTCTCTAGTTTAGGAATTTGCATTACGCTTTTATATTGAAACTTCTGCATTAATGCAGCAGCAACTTCACTAACATACTTTTCCTTAAGTCTGTTCAACTTGTTTACCTCCCTTCAGAGTCTTATTTATCTAATTCAGCACCACAATCCTTGCAGTATCTTACTTTTGAATTGTCTTCTAAGAATCTATGACCGATTCTTACACCTTTTTTGCACTTGTCGCACCAAGGCATTACCTTTGAACTGAATACTGGTGATTCTTGATTTATTATTCCGCCTTGCTGAACAGTTTTTGAAGGTTTCTTATGCTTTTTGTTAACGTTTACGCCTTCAATTATAACCTTGCCGTCTTTTGGCATTGCAACTAGTACTTTGCCTTTTTTGCCTTTGTCCTTACCGGATATAACTACAACTGTGTCACCTTTTTTAACGTGTAACTTTTTTGCTTCCACTCTTGCCACCTCCTATTAAAGCACTTCAGGTGCGAGGGATAGTATTTTCATATATTCTTTATCTCTTAATTCTCTCGCTACAGGACCAAAGATACGAGTACCTTTTGGTTGCTTATCATCTTTGATTATTACTGCTGCATTGTCATCAAACTTTATATAGGTGCCGTCAGGTCTTCTTAAACCCTTTACGCTTCTTACTACAACTGCCTTAACAACGTCACCCTTTTTAACAACTCCTCCTGGTGTTGCATCTTTAACACTAGCTACTATTACATCGCCTATGTTAGCGTATCTTCTGTTTGAACCACCTAAAACACGAATACAGAGAAGCTCTTTTGCCCCAGAATTATCTGCTACACTTAAACGTGATTCTTGCTGTATCATTCAAAAACCCTCCTTTCGGATATTACTTCGCTCTTTCAACTATTTCAACAAGTCTCCATCTTTTGTCTTTGCTTAATGGTCTTGTTTCCATTATTTTAACTCTATCGCCTATGTTGCACTCATTATTTTCATCATGAGCTTTAAACTTAGTAGTTCTTTTTATAAGTTTTTTGTAAAGTGGATGTCTTACTAGAGTTTCTATTGAAACTACAATAGTTTTATCCATTTTATTGCTTACCACATTACCTATTCTTGATTTTCTATTTGCTCTTTCAACAGTCATTAACACTAAACCTCCTTTTTTTCTACTTCGCTTCCGCAGCTTTTAGTTCTCTTTCTCTAAGGATGGTTTTTATTCTTGCTATAGATTTCTTTACGTCTCTAACCCTGATTGGGTTTTCAAGCTGGCCTGTAGCCATTTGAAATCTAAGGTTGAATAGTTCGCCTTTTAATTCAACGAGCTTCTGCTCTAACTCATTTACTGATAAATCACGAATCTTATTAGCCTTCATTTACTTCACCAACCATTTCCTCAGTTTCTTGGCGAGTTACGAATTTACATTTTACAGGAAGCTTATGCATTGCAAGTCTGAATGCTTCTCTTGCAACTTCCTCAGTTACCCCCGCAACTTCAAACATAATTCTGCCTGGTTTAACAACAGCTACCCAGTACTCTGGTGAACCTTTACCGGAACCCATACGTGTTTCTGCTGGTTTCTCTGTAACCGGCTTATCAGGGAATATTTTAATCCAAATCTTACCGCCTCTTTTTGTGTATCTTGTCATTGCCTGTCTGGCTGCTTCGATTTGATTGCTTGTTATCCATGCTGGTTCTAATGCTTGTAATCCAAATTCGCCGTGTGATACCACATTACCTCTTGTTGCTTTACCTCTCATGTTTCCTCTTTGCTGTCTACGACGTTTTACTCTTTTTGGCATTAACATTATTTTTCTCCTCCTTCCATCGCAGCTGCCTTTTCCTGTGCTACAGCACGGGTTTTGGCTTCAGGAAGAACCTCTCCTTTATATATCCAGACTTTTACACCTATTTTACCATAAGTTGTATTTGCTTCTGCAAAACCGTAATCTATATCAGCTCTTAAAGTCTGTAGAGGAATTGTTCCTTCACGATACCATTCGCTTCTAGCTATTTCAGCACCGCCCAATCTGCCTGAGCACATTGACTTTATGCCTTTAGCTCCGCTTCTCATTGTTCTTTGCATAGTTTGTTTCATTGCTCTTCTGAAGGATATTCTCTTTTCAAGTTGAGCAGCAATATTTTCAGCAACTAACTGTGCATTTGTTTCAGGTACTTTTACTTCAGTAATATTTACATTCAGACTCTTATTGTTAGTAAGTTTCTCCAATGCCTTTCTGATTGCATCTATACCTGATCCACCTTTTCCTATAACCATACCTGGTTTAGCTGTGTGGATATTTACCTTTATTTTGTTAGCTGTTCTTTCTATTTCAATTCTGGAAACACCTGCAGTGTAAAGCTGGGATTTCAAGTATTCTCTTATTTTATTATCTTCAACAAGAAAATCTGCAAAATTCTTTTTGTTGGCATACCATTTTGTGTCCCAATCCTTAATGATACCGACTCTAAGTCCATGTGGATTTACCTTTTGGCCCACTAATAATCCCTCCTTCTACTGTTTTTCTTTTACTACCAGTGTAATATGGCTTGTTCTTTTTAGGATTCTAACACCTCTACCCATAGCTCTAGCCATGAATCTTTTTAGTGTTGGTCCTTGAGTAGCATAAGCCTCGGCTACATATAATTTATCAACGTCCATGTTGTTATTATTTTCAGCATTTGCTACAGCTGACTTTAATAGCTTTTCAACTATTATTGATGCAGCTTTAGGTGTATGTCTTAATATTGCAAAAGCTTCTCCAACTTTTTTCCCTCTTATTAGGGCATTAACGATATCTACTTTTCTTGAAGAAATTCTTACATATTTTGCTATTGCTCTTGCTTCCACAGGACTTACCTCCTTCCATTCTCTAACTTATTATGTGGAATATACGGTTATTATTTAAGTGAAGTTGATCTTTCTGTATGACCACCATGTCCTCTATATGTTCTTGTTGGTGCAAATTCGCCAAGCTTATGACCAACCATTTCTTCTGTAACATATACTGGAACGTGCTTTCTTCCGTCATATACTGCCACTGTGTGTCCTACGAACTCAGGAAATATTGTTGAACTTCTTGACCATGTCTTTAGAACAACCTTTTTTCCTGATTTATTCATATCTATTATTCTCGCTAGGAGTTTCTCATCAACAAAAGGTCCTTTTTTAGTTGAACGGCTCATCTATTAAATGCCTCCTTCCTACTTGCACCGGCTATGAGTCTCTTATGTTTGATTCCATTAAATAAATATATGTATGGTACCAAGCAAGTGACTTATAACCGACTTATGTTATTTTACTTCGCGTTTCTTCTCTTAACTATGAACTTAGTTGAAGCTTTCTTGTTATTTCTTGTCTTGTAGCCAAGTGTTGGTTTACCCCAAGGAGTAACTGGTCCTGGTCTACCTATTGGTGATCTACCTTCACCACCGCCATGTGGATGGTCAACAGGGTTCATTACGGAACCTCTTACTGTAGGTCTCCAACCCATATGTCTCTTTCTTCCTGCGCTGCCTATGGTTATGTTTTCATGATCTAAGTTTCCTACTTGACCGATAGTTGCCTTGCATTCAACTCTTATCATTCTAACTTCACCTGAAGGAAGTCTTACTTGTGCATAGTCGCCTTCTTTTGCCATCAGCTGAGCTGAGTTACCTGCTGATCTAACTAATTGTGCGCCTTTGCCAGCTTTAAGCTCGATGTTGTGTATTACTGTACCAACTGGTATGCTCTTAAGAGACAATGTATTACCAACTTTTATATCGGCAGTTTCAGAAGAAATTACTGTATCTCCTACTTTTAAACCATGAGGAGCTATAATGTATCTTTTTTCACCGTCTGCATAGTTTAATAATGCGATATTAGCTGATCTGTTTGGATCATATTCTATTGTTGCTACCTTTGCAGGTATATTCATTTTGTCTCTCTTGAAATCTATTATTCTGTATTTTCTCTTGTGTCCGCCGCCTTGATGTCTAACTGTTATTTTACCATAATTGTTTCTTCCAGCTTTGCTCTTCAATATTTCAACCAGGGACTTTTCAGGTTCCTGTCTAGTTATTTCTTCAAAGGTTGAAACTGTCATGAAACGTCTAGCTGGAGAAGTTGGGTTATATTTTTTTATCGCCAATTTTTTCTCCTCCTTTTCCTTGAGATGTTCATGGTTTTCGCCTTAGCATTATAGACCTTCGAAGAATTCGATGCCTTTGCTATCTGGCTTTAACTTAACAACTGCTTTTTTGTAGCTTGATCTTCTGCCTTCATGCTTACCCATTCTCTTCATTTTTCCGAGAACTCTTATTGTGTTGACTTTATCTACCTTAACCTTAAAGATTTCTTCTACAGCAACTTTAATTTCTGTTTTGTTGGCACTTACATCAACTATGAAGGTGTATTTTTTGTCAGCCATTTCACTCATGCTTTTTTCAGTTATTACTGGTCTTCTGATTATATCATAAGCATTCATTATACATACACCTCCTCGATTTTTTGAACCGCTTCTTTGGTTACTATGAACTTATCATAGTTTAATATATCGTATACGTTTAATGTATTAACTAGTGAAGTTTTTACGCCTTCTATATTTCTTGCTGATTTTTCAACGTTTTCGTTCTTTTCAGCTAATACGATAAGAGTTTTTGAATCAACCTTAAGGTTGTTCAGCATGCTTACAACTTGTTTTGTCTTTGGTGCATCAAAGTTCAGTTCGTCTAGTACGATTATGCTGTTGTCAACTACTTTTGAGCTTAATGCAGACTTCATTGCAAGTCTTTTTATTTTCTTTGGTACTGTGTATCTATATGATCTTGGCTTTGGAGCAAATACGATTCCTCCATGAGTCCATTGTGGTGATCTGATGCTACCATGTCTAGCTCTTCCTGTACCTTTTTGTCTCCATGGCTTTATTCCGCCGCCTCTTACTTCCGCTCTTGTTAATGCTGATTGTGTTCCTTGTCTTCTGTTTGCGAGCAGCATCTTAACTACTTGGTGCATTGCTTCAACATTTACGCTTGCACCGAAAGTATTTTCGTTTAACTCTAATTCTCCAACTTGATTTCCGCTTATATTGTAAAGCGCTACTTTAGGCATAACACTTCCTCCTTTCCAAACCGTTATTATGCTTTAACTGAATCTTTAATCATTACCAGTGATCCTCTTATTCCAGGAACTCCACCTTTTACAAGTAGGATATTCTTATCTGGATCAACCTTTATAACTTCAAGATTCTGAACTGTTGTGTTTTCTGCTCCCATATGTCCTGGAAGCTTTTTGCCCTTGAATGTTCTTGATGGGTCTGATGAAGCTCCCATGGAACCTGCTGATCTATGATATTTTGAACCGTGAGACATAGGTCCTCTGTGGAAGTTGTGTCTCTTAATAGCGCCGGCATAACCTTTACCTTTTGAAACACCGCTTATATCTACTTTATCGCCTACTGCGAACACGTCAGCTTTTATTTCTTGTCCTACTTCATAAGCTTTTGTGTCTTCCAATCTTAATTCTCTGAGATATCTCTTAGTAGCTACTTTCGCCTTCTCAAAGTGTCCTTTGAGGGGCTTTACTACTTTTCTTTCAGCTATATCATCAAAACCAACTTGTATTGATACATATCCGTCGTTATCAACTGTTTTCTTTTGAACTACTACGTTAGGGCCAGCTTCTATAACTGTAACAGGTATTGCTCTGCCTTCTGCATCAAACACTTGTGTCATTCCTACTTTTTTACCAAGTATTGCTTTTTTCATTGTTCCACCTCCGTAATTTACAGCGGACCGATTAACGGTCATACTAAATTATTGTTATATCCCATTTTCCATGGATGATATACTTTAAATAAATCTTATAATTTTATTTCGATGTCAACACCTGCTGGCAGGTCTAATCTCATAAGAGCATCAACAGTCTTAGGTGTTGGACTTAATATGTCTATAAGTCTCTTGTGTGTTCTCATTTCGAACTGCTCTCTTGAATCCTTGTACTTATGAACCGCTCTAAGGATAGTTATAATCTCCTTATCTGTTGGTAGCGGCACTGGACCTGACACCTTAGCTCCTGTTCTCTTAGCAGTTTCAACTATCTTTTCTGCTGATTGGTCTATTAGGTTGTGGTCAAACGCTTTAAGTCTGATTCTGATTTTTTGTTTTGCCATTTTTATTTCCCTCCTTTTCATCGCACGCTTAATTTCTCTTACGTACAACCGCATACTGCTATACACTTAACCGGGTGTGTTCTAATTTTTATTTATGTGCATCCTAAGATGCACATGTACCAATCGGCACACTTTAACCTTTAAACGTATGGACAGTAGAGTCGCCCGAATTCTAGATACGGACAATACTCAGCAAGAATTCCCCAGCATATATCTCACCCGGTATCACACTGGCAGAACCAAGTAAGATGGTATCTGCAACCTCTCGCTTCATCGCATGCTGTATTAGTTACAAAATAAGTAATTTACAGTATTACATTATTTTCGCAACCTTATATATTTTATTATATTTTTTCACATATTTCAATAGGTTTTCTGCATTTTTTTAAATATTTTTATGATTATTTTAAAATTTTTTTCTTATATACTTTTCTTATATATAGATAATGACCATATTTATAAATAATATACCATATTTTATGTAAAAATATATAAATAAACAATTCTAAAGGACTAGACAATCCCAGATGGG
>CALGKJ010000008.1 GCA_937930535.1 uncultured Clostridia bacterium | reverse complement strand
ATATTAAATTGATATTTTATTTATATTGTATCAGAAATACCAATTACTAATCAATCATATAGGCAGAATTGTTTCATTTTATACTATACTATATTATGGCTAAGGCACTTTAAAGTTGAAAATATTTACAACTTCAAAGTGCCTTAGCTCTTTGGGAGAAACAACTGGAAAGTTTTAATTTTGAAGTTGTTTCTCTATATCTTTTATACTTTATTTTGTAAAACTAAAGACTATATGGTGAAGAACTTAGCAAATGTTCTTTGTATCAACAAAATCCCTTGCTCACGTGTTGTATTTGCTTTAGGCAGTATATAACCTTGTGAGCCTTTAATGATTTCATTAGCATTAAGGAATTTTATGCTCTCAAATGCCCATGAGGAAATATCATTTTCATCGTGGAATTTTTGAGTAAATTGTGCATCGCTGATTTTCATTTCCGGCATTACTAATTTTAATGTTCTTACAATCATAGTTGCAATTTGCTCTCTTGTAATAAAGCTGCCGGTTCCAAACTCATCAGCTTTTATTCCGTTTACTATTCCAAGATTATAAGCTTTCAGAATTTCTGGATTCTTGGTATCCTTGAAAGGATTTACGGCTATAGGCTCAACATTTTTCCCAGTCATTCTTTCATAAAGCTTTACAACAAGCTCACAAAATTCTTCTCTTGTTAATTCCTTTGTAAAGGCAGACATTACAGTATCAGTAACAAGTCCGTTTTCGTTTGCACTATTTACTTCGCTTACTGCCCAGCCGGATAGATTTTCATAGCCTTCAACTACTACAACTGCCGGCTTTCCGCTTACAGTAAAGCTTACAGACCCGAACATGGCGTATTCCATTTGCTCAGGTGTAAGACTGCTGCTGCAAAATACACGAAGCTCATAAGTTCCAGCTTCTGATGGTGCGTTGAATTCCCATGTGTTGCTCTCTGGCAAATCGGATATATATTTATCTGCATAGGTATTTTCAAGCTTTGTTCCAGCTTTTACAATAGACATCCATGCACCCTCTTTGATCTCACCTTCTGTTAAGCCGGATATCTTAAATGACATTTTTTCGCTTGGAGCTGGTGAGGTTGTAGAAAGTATCATGTTTCCTTCTTTAGCTTTGCTTGAAACAACGGTGAAACTTATCTTTCCATAAACAGTTTTATTATCTGGATATACTACTCTTATTTCATATTTGCCAAACTGAGCTGGTGCTTCAAACTCCCAAGTATTATCATTTGGTAGGCTGTCTACATATACATCTGCATAGGTATTTTCAATCTTGGTTCCTTCCTTTACTAGACCTATCCATACGCCCTCAGTGATTTCCTCTTCTGTCAGACCATTTACGGTAACTTTTAATTTTTCTCTTATTTTAGCTTGATCCTTAGAAAGCTTGATATCATATTCTTTTGCTACAGCAGGTATGACACTGAAGCTTACTTTTCCAAATAAAGTTTTATTGTCTGGATAAACTACTCTTATTTCATACTTGCCAAATTCAGATGGAGCTGCAAACTCCCAAGTATTATCATCTGGCAGGCTGTCTACATATACATCTGCATAGGTATTTTCAATCTTGGTTCCTTCCTTTACTAGACCTATCCATACGCCCTCAGTGATTTCCTCTTCTGTCAGACCATTTATTGTAACCTTCATTTTGTCTCTTAGTCTCGCCTGAGTTTTGGAAAGTATAATATCGCTAGCCTTCGCTGTAGCTGGTACAACACTAAAGCTTACCTTTCCATATAGGGTTTTATTGTCCGCATATACTACTCTTAATTCGTATTTGCCAAACTCTGAAGGAGCTGTAAACTCCAATACATTTCCCTCTGGTAAATCTGATACATATACGTCAGCATAGGTATTATCCATCCTGGTTCCTTCTTTTACTATGCTGATAAAAGCACCGTCCTCAATTTCTCCTTCTGTTAAGCCGGTTACTCTTACTGTGCCGCTTTCCCTTAAACGAAATTCAAGTTTTGAAATAACTATAGAGCCGCTTTCCGCTGCAATTACTGGAACAACTGTAATCATTGTAAATAACATACACAGTGACAGCATTAAACAAAATAGTTTCTTTTTCATTTATTACTTTTTCCCCCTTTTATTTAGCGAATATGAATTTAATATGTAGACATATAATTATAATAATAAAAATACACAAACAATTCTTTTGTTATATTGCTATTTTATAAATATATTGCTGAAAAATCAAAAAATGACTAAATTTATCTTAGTCATTTTTTGTAAAAGCTTTAACTATACATACATGCAGCTATAGAAATATATTCTTTTTAAATTCGGTTGGTGTATACCCTACTTTTTTCTTAAATACATTGGAAAAATGTGATATATTGTTAAAGCCACATCTTATACTGACCTCTGTTATTTTTGCATTTTTATCACGAAAAAACTCCTTAGCTTTGTCTATCCTTATATCCAATAAATAATCATATGGAGTTTTGCCTATAACCTTTTTAAATAATCTGATAAAATGATACCTGCTCATATTAGCCATTTCTGAGAGCATTTCTATAGAGCAGTCACGGTGATAGCATTCATTTAAAAAATTAATAATATCCTCTAATTTTCTATAATGAGCACACTCTTCCTTATGTACAGCCATATCTTCCGCGCTATGCATTTCTCGCAGCAATTCAACTACGAATTGGCAGCATATACTATCAAGAACAAGATTACTGCCGGGCTTCTCTTGCTTACTTTCTTTTATAAATGCTTTAATAAGGTTATTCATTTCTTGTGTCATCTTTAAGATGAATATCTTCTGCTCTATCTTGCAGTTCTCATATATTGACTTATATGTATTTTCAAAATATACTTTATCAATCATTAAATCAATAATATGAATAAATTTTGTGTTTTCTGATGTTCCGTGACACAGCCACGGACTGATAATGTATGCATAGCCCACTTCAAAGGTAATCTTTGTATCACCTAAAAGGGTATCATCCATTTTATCTAGTGGGATTACCACCTCATATCCATCATGTGAATGTGTTTCTGCGTGAAATATTTCAAATTTGGTCTTAGTTCTTGTAACATACATATTCCTACACTGGTATAAGTGCATCATCTCCATAAAGCCTTTTTCAGGTAAAGGAAGAATCCCTGTCTTACTACGGTCCATCATACAACCTCCCATGTAGAAAATCATGCTGTAACTTCAATTATACCGCAAATTCTTTTTAGTATACTATTTGGCTGCTGGCAATAGCTTCATCCAATTTGTTCAGATTTCTGATATTATTATTAAATGGCGTTATTATAGAATATATATCGCTATGCTTTTGCCTGTTCAAATTTCCCTTAGCAAAATTAGCAAGGGTCCCAGAGGGTCCTAGGTCAATATAAATACAGTCCTTTTCCTCTGATACACTCCTTAAAGCACTAGGGAAGTCCATTGGCTTTCTTACTACGTCCCAGAAGTAATCACTTTTAAAGGACGTTACCTTGCTGCCTGTCAGGCACGAAACAAAGCAAGTTTTCGGTGCTTTATTAGTCTTGCCTTTTAAAAACTCAGTATAATCCTGAGCTATAGGTTCTACTAAGGCTGAGTGAAAGGCCTGTGAAACTGGCAGCCTTACAAACAGAACATCTTTAGTGGAAAGGTACTTTTCAATTTTATCAAGTCCCTCAATACTGCCTGATACTACAAAGTGTGTCTGATAATTAATAGCTATTAATTCTGAATTTTTGTGTAAAACTGAGCACTCATTAAACATTCTGTAATCAGTAACTATTGCCAGCATACCACCATTTACACATTTAGATTCGAATAACTGCGCTTGCTTTATTACACATTCCATGATATCTTCGCTGCTCATAACTCCGGCTACAGCAGCGGCAACAAACTCACCCAAGCTGGCTCCTAAAACATAGTCAGGATAGATTCCCATACTAATCAAAACCTGTGCAAGAGAATATTCCTGCATAAAAATTGCCGGATGTGTATAAAAGGTTCGATTAAACACGCTTCCCCTATCTGGATTATCATTATACAACTGTTTTATAACTGAGTCTCCAGTTATGCTTCTAAAAAACTCGTCCAACTTCAACATATTTTCACGGTAAATAGGATTTTCAATAAAGAAATCCTTTCCCATATTATAATATTGTGAGCCTTGACCCGAAAACATAAATACTATAGATTTATTCATAATCATCCTCCAAATGCTTTTTCTATAGCAGAGGTATCTCATGGCTAAAAAGCTGCAAGCTTTACTACTTAAAGTTAAACAGCCCTTTTTGATTTTCCCGCATTCTGAAATCTACAAAAAACTCTTTTTTTTCTATTTGAAAATATATATTCTCCTTCATTAGAAAATCAAGAGTTTGTCCTGGCATTTTTCCGAAGGAATGGGCTGGATATATTAGAGTGTCTGGATTTACTACTGCTTTGATTAACTGTATGCTGTCAAACATCTGCTCTGGTGAACCGCCCTTACAATTGCAAATGCCGCAACCCTCAATAAATAATGTATCTCCTGTGAAAATACTATCTTGTAAAAGATAGCACATTCCTCCTGCTGTATGCCCCGGGGTATGCAAACAGGTTACGTCAGTATCACCTAAAGCAATCTCATCCATGTGATTAAGAGCATTAAGATTTTTGCATCTAAACCCATAATAATCAATCTCTGCCTTAGACATATAAACCTGGGGATTAAACCTCTTAAGTAAAGGACCAACCAGATTTACATGATCATAATGGGAATGAGTTAACAAAATTGCTCTTAACTCTATATCCAGCTTATATAGCTTATTTGCTATCTTTTCTAACTCCCATGCGGGATCTACAACTAATGCTGCTTTAGATGCTTTGTCTTCTACTATATGGCAATAATTAGAAAAATTATAAAAAATAGTATTTAGTTGATGTACTTCATACTTAGTATCCATATCAATACTTTGCCTACCTCTACCGTAAACTTTATAGCACTATTTTATCATATTACCAATATCATAAGCCATTTTCATCAGCTTGTCTATTTTTTCATTGTTATTTTCAAATAGTGTATTTGCACAGATAATTGTATTTGTTATTTTTGCTCTCATTTCGTTTTCAATGAAGTTTTTCATAACAAATTGTACCTGTCTGATCTGCTTGTTCCTTGTGCTTCTATCGGAGCAGGCTGCTACTATGCCGCATCTTTTGCCCTTAAAAGGCTCTCTCCCGTTAAACTCCTTCAAATAGTTCATTACCTGCTTTATCATGCCTGGCGGATTAACCGACTTATCCACCTCCACATATGGAAGCTTCAAGCAGGAATGGCGATCTATATAGCTTTTTAGTATACCTGCGATATCATGGCTGTATATGGGAGTACCATACACAATAAAATCTGCTTGCATTTCTTTAGTCAGCAGTATCTCAAAATCATCCTTTATAGCACATTTCTGGGTTTTTGTACAGGATAAGCATCCTGTACAATACCCAATATTATAGTCATGCAGATTAATAAGCTCTGTTTCGTGTCCTGCCTTACTAGCCCCTTCTATTATGCTTTTGCATAACCTGCTTACGTTTCCGTCTTTTCTTCCGCTTGCAACTATAGCCAATACCTTCATTTATATTACCTCCGTTTTTTTATTTTTTTCCAGAGATTCAACATAAGCCGCCAAAGTAGCAATTGTAGGATTTCCAATAAGCTGATACAAGTCCATATCTATAGAAAATATATTACGCACCTTGGAGGATAATTGAACTCCCAGTAAAGAGTGTCCTCCTAACTCAAAGAAGTCGTCATTTGTTCCTACCTTTTCGATTCCCAGCAGTTGTGAAAAAACCTCCTGCAGAGTGTATTCTATTTCGGTTTTAGGCTCTTCGTAAGCTACTTCCATTTCTGGTCTTGGCATCAAGCTTACTTCCTTCTGTTCGTCCTTCTGCTTTTGCAAGGACTCCAGCTTAACCCATCTGTTGTATCGGCTGCTTAGGTCAGTGCCTGATATGGCAAGCTCTACAATATCCTTAACTGCAAAGGTTCTTTCAAAGCTTAGTATACCCTCTTCGTTGGTAAGAATGGAAGGCTCAACTCTCTTATACATAACCTCTGGAAAGAACTTGCCGATTTGACCCCATTCAACAAGCCACGAATCCCAGCACTGAACTGTCCACGCTTGTTTGTCTGTCCTGCTTTCCCTTGTAATATATGATTTAATATAGTTGGATACTGTGGCAATATTGATAAAGCTGTTCCCTCCCAGTACCGAACCTAGAGAATTAAGCATTATTCTGAAATCAAGCTCTCTATTCTTAAATATTTGATCTAGCTGGATCAAGCTGTAGCTGACTACTTTAAAATGCTCATACCAGGTATCAGGGCTTGATGCTTTGATTGTTTTTACTCTTTTTGCATTAGAAGCCCCTGGGGCATGTATCAGTCCATTTATTTTCCCAAAACGCTTTTCTATAGTTTCTAATAGTCCGCAATCCTCTTTGAGGTTTGTAATTGTTCCAATATACTCAGCATTATATCCAAGCAGATCCAAGGCATTATTAATTCTCTCGCTTACCTGATGATTTCCGCCTACCTCTTCAAGCCACTTTTCCCAGCTTTCTCTTTCTGGGAAGCCATCTTCCTCTAGTATAAGCACTTTACCGCCTATTTTCTTGGCAATATGCTCTGATATAAGGAAGCCAATACCCTCCAAGCCGCTGAATACTAAATACACTCCATCCTTATGAATAGTGTTATAATGAGGAGCGTCACCTTCAACTTTTATTGGTTCATATCCTCGTACATATCTTTTATTGCCCCGATAAGCACATACCATTTCATGTACATCATGACCTGCTTCATTAATCAGTGCTTCAACTATCTTAGCTTGCTGGAATCCACCTGCTTTGGTAGCCTCTATATCAACAATCCTGCAATTAAGATTCTCATAGGTCTGCTGCATAACTACGCACATTCCGGGTATTGTACTGCTTGTTATACACAAATCCTCACAGCCTGTAACATCATAAATATTATTTGTAATAATAATAAACTGCATTGACTTTCTGATTGCCAAATCATCCAAAGCCTTAACCAGATTCAGTATACTAAAAAATCCAGGTGCTTGTGAAGCTATTAAAGCATTAAGCTCAGTATCCAGCTTCTGCTCATTTATTGCTTCAATACTCCATAAAAATAAAATACTGTCAGGAAGATTATTACTGCTCTTTAATGCAGTGAGCATCCTGTTATAATCCTCTGAATTAGAAGGTTCTAATATAAAGCTCACATTATCCTTTTGCACATACTCTTTACCTATAGTAACCACAATAGGGATCTGCCCTTGCTCCTTTAATCTTTCAGAAACTGCTTCACCTATATTAAAATTATCAGCAAATATCAATACACTGCGTTTTTCAGGATTTTTAGCAGAGAAGGGCAGCATAGAATGCTTCCATGAGGGAACATAAAACCAATCTGCCATATCCTCTCTTTTTCTATAATATTGGCTTCCATCGTTTTCAATTACTGCATTGTCTGATTTAGCTGGCTCAACCCAAAACCGTTTCTTTTCAAAGGGATATGTGGGTAGAGATACCCTTTTCACGGATAAGCATTCCCATTCTATGCTCCAATCTATATCTTCACCCTTCAGCCATTGAATAACCAAGGAATTGTTTATTACAGCCTCATCAGCAGTTTCTATTGTTTTTCCGTCAAACACAGCTTTAGGATTTCTGCTTCTTAATGCTTCAACAGCTTCTTTTATTGAGCTGCATTTTACAGCTCTGCGGCATGAAAAAGCTTTTCTGCCGCATTGCAGTGTGAATTCAACATCTTTTAATGAAAGTTCCTGGTTTTTGTATAGATGTTCTGCAAGATTATCTGTCATAGCCTCCAAGGCTTTGGAGGAACGAGCCGACAACAGCAGTATACTGTTTATGTTATCAGGTTTTGCTGCTTGCTTTAGATTTACCTTTGGAGCTTCCTCTATTACTACATGACAGTTTGTACCGCCTATTCCCATTGAGCTTATGCCCGCACGAATAGGCTCATTAATGCCGCTTAAATCTGTCAAGGTAGTATTTACGTAAAAAGGACTGTTTTCAAAATCTATTTTAGGGTTAGGCATTTCAAAATTCAAGCTTGGAGGCAGTTTTTTATTGCTTACTGAAAGTACTGTTTTAATAAAGCCTGCCGCACCTGCCGCTGAATTAAGATGTCCTAGGTTTGTCTTTACGGAGCCTATAGAACAAAAGCCCTTTCTGTCGGTGTCCTCACTAAAGGCTTGAGTCAGAGCCGCAAGCTCAATGGGATCACCCAACTGTGTTCCTGTACCATGGGCTTCAACATAATTAATCTGCTCAGGCGAGATATCTGCAACGGCAAGTGCTTCCACTATTGCTTTGCTTTGACCCTCAACACTGGGAGCAGTATAACCTGCTTTTTGTGCCCCATCATTGTTTATAGCTGAACCCTTGACAACAGCATAAATATTATCTCCATCATTTATTGCATCAGAAAGGCGTTTAAGTACTATTACGCCACAGCCGTCACCAAATATTGTACCTCTGGATTTCGCATCAAAGGCGCGGCAGTGACCGTCTGGTGACTGTATGCCGTCCTTTTGATACATATAGCCTTTTCCATTATTAGCAAATATTGATACACCTCCTGTTAGCACCATATCGCATTCATTTAGAAGCAGACTCTGGCGAGCCAAGTGTATTGCTACCAAGGAGGTTGAACAGGCAGTATTTACATTTACACTGGGTCCCTTTAAATTCAGCTTGTATGAAACCAAGGTGGGCAGAAAATCCTTATCATTGCCAATCATAAGCTGTTCACTGCTGAGTGACTTAAAAAAATCATTGTTTTTGCTTAGTACCTCAGGAATATAGGAGTTCATAGCTACTCCTGCAAAAACTCCTATATCACCCTCATATTTTTCAGGATTATAGCCCGCATTTTCCAGTGCTTCATAACAGCTTTGCAAAAAGATACGGTGCTGGGGATCCATGCTTTTTGCTTCATTTGGATTAATGCCGAAAAACTCCGCATCAAAAAGGTCAATATCCTCTACTATTGAAGCAGCCTTTACATAATTGGGATTTTTCAATAGCTCTGGTGAAACTCCTTTTTTTAGAAGCTCTTCATCTGAAAGCTGATCTATTGCCTCTAGCCCATTGCATAAATTTTCCCAAAACTGCTCAATATTTTGTGCCTTTGGAAAGGAGCAAGACATACCAATTACAGCAATATCCAAAGGATTTATATATAGTTTTTTATCGTTACCGGTATCCATTAAAATTATCCTCCTGTCTGGAAAGTTTTAATTATGAAGTTGTTTCTCTAAGCTTCATAAGAATATCACGCTGTCTGGCAGCCTTTTGCTTACTTTTTGCAAAACTGTTTTTCTTGCCCTTTTCATTACTCTCTATTGTGTTTCCTTTGCTTAAGAAATCTGTCAGGGAATCTATGGTTGTATATTGAAACATATCAACTGTAGTTATATCTCTATTGAGAAGCTCTTTTAACCTCATAGCTGCCTTTACTAATAGCAGCGAGTGTCCCCCAATATCAAAGAAATTCGCTTTTGGATCAATCTCATTTATTTGCAGCATTTCTTTATAAACCTCTGTAACTATGCCTTTTAAATCTTTATTTAAGCTTATTTTTCCAATATCGGTTTCCAAAGGCTTTTGTGTTATATTACTATTAATAAAGCTCCTCTCATATGCCTGAAGTGCCTTAATATCCGCCTTGCCATGAGCTGTAAGGGGTATATAGTCAATATATACAAAATCAGCAGGTACCATGTATTCTGGAAGCCTATCTTTAAGGAAGCCTTTCAGCTCATCCTTTAAGACGCTCTTGTTTTCTTTTACGACTATATAAGCCTTCAGCTTATCACTTCCAGTTATATCCTTTTCCGCATCAACTGTAACACATATTTCCTTGATACTGTCATGCTGGCTTAAGACTGCTTCGATTTCTCCAAGCTCAATTCTAAAGCCCCTTATCTTCACCTGACGGTCTATTCTTCCTAAATATTCTATATTACCATCTGGCAGCCATTTTGCCAAATCCCCTGTTTTGTACATTTTAGTACCCTTTTCAAAGGGATTATCTATAAATTTTTCCTCTGTAAGCTTTTTGTTATTTAAATATCCTCTTGCCAAACCTACACCTGCAATGCACAGCTCTCCGGGGACTCCTACAGCTTGAAGCTGGTTATACTTATCTATAATATGCAGCTGTATGTTATCTATGGGAATTCCAATTGGCACTCTATCAAGGTCTTTACCCGTTGAACAGTCAAAATAGGATACGTCAATGGTAGCCTCTGTTGGTCCGTACAAATTCATCAGCTTTGTAGCATTGCTTTGGTTCAACAGCTCATTAAACAATCTTACCTGCGCCAGAGTTAATGCCTCACCGCTTGCAAATACCTGCCTCAAGCTTTTTAAGGTTTCTATTTCAGTAAAGCCCTTAACATATTCAAGGAATATGTTAAGCATGGATGGAACAAAGTGCATAACAGTAATCTTATATCTGTCTACAGCTTCAACTATTGCCTGAGGGTCTTTTTCAGCCTTGGGCGGTAAAAAGCATACCCTTGCTCCCTCCAAAGCCCACCAGAACTGCTCCCAAACTGATACATCGAAGGTATATGGAGTCTTTTGCAGTATTGTATCCTCCTTAGTCAGAGAATAGGCCTTCTGCATCCATTTCAGCCTGTTTATCAAGGAGTGATGCTCAAGCATTGCACCCTTTGGATTGCCTGTTGACCCAGAGGTATATATTACGTATGCTAAGTCCGTAGGCTTATTTATACATTCCAGATCAGAGTCATCCATGGATATTATCTCTTCATCCTGTATTCCTATTATTTGTCCCTTAAAATCAATTACAGGCTTGTCTTTTCCTTGTACCAGCAATATGCTTGCTTTGCTGTTTTCCAATATATACTTTATTCTATCAGTTGGATAAGCAGGATCAATAGGCAGATAAGCCCCTCCGCTTTTGATTATTCCAAATAAGCCTATAGGCATTTCCAGAGATCTCTCAACCATTATTGCAACTATTGAGTCTGGCTTTACACCCTTATTTCTCAGTATTCTAGCCAGTTTATTTGCCTTTCTGTTCAACTGGTCGTAGGTTAGTATTTGATCCTTAAACATAACAGCTATATTGTCAGGGTTTTGCTTTACCTGCTCCTCAAATAGCTGCTGCACACACTTATCCTTTGGGTAATATGTGCTTGTATTGTTCCACAATTGCAGTGTATTTTTTTCCTGTTCACTGATGTAGTTTACTCTGGATACCAGCTTGGCTGGATTCTGTGTAACAGACTTAAGCACCTCAATATAGTGCTGACACAGCTTAGCAATGCTTTCGTCATCAAACAGGTCATTATTATATTTTAAGAATAGACTATAATTGTTTTCATCCTTTATTACCTCAAGGGATATATCAAATTCACCCTCTTGGTGAATTTCTGGAATTGGTTCCAGAGTCAATATATTCTTGTCATTATCCTTGTTTCCAAAAAGTTGGTCTGTGTTTTTGAGCCAATTTTGGAATACAAATACAGCTTGTATTAATGGAGAGCTTCCTCTGTTTTTATTTCCGCTCTTTTCCTTAACAACCTCAGAAAATGGATAAATTCCATGTTCCAAAGCATCATAGGTATTTTGCTGTACTGCTCTGATTAGCTCTCTGAATGGTGCTTCTCCTGATACTTGTGTTCTAAGCAGTGCCATATTGATAAAGTATCCTATAAGGCTTTCATACTCCGCACCGGGTCTGCCCTGCATTGCAGTACCGACCATTATATCCTCCTGATTGGTGTATTTATGCAGCAGCACCTTAAATGCACTTAGCATAACCACAAATGGAGAAGCCTTTTCTTCTGCACAAAGCCTTTGAATAGCCTCAGTAAGCTCAGCGGATAGTGACTCCATATATGTTTTGCCTTTTAATTCAGTTGTTTCAGTTCTTGGCTTGCATATTGGCAGATCCAGTATTGGCAGCTCACCCTCCAGCTTCTTTTGCCAGTATGCCTTATGATTTTGCCCTTCCTCAGAGTCAAGCATGGCGGACTGCCAGCGTACAAAGTCAGCGTATGACTTGCTTTGAGCAGGAAGCACCGCATTATGTATTTCCCTATGTCCTTCCAATTCTGCGGAATACAATGCTAGTAGATCCTTTAAAAGAACTGGTAATGAGCTTCCGTCGAAAACAATATGGTGAATATTAATAAGCAGTATATGTTTTTCTGGTGTTATGCTTATTAAATATACTCGCATTAAAGGTCCTTTTTCCAAATTAAAGGGCTGTTGTGCTTTTTCCAGCACTAATGCCTTTAGCTCACCTTCTGACAGTTCTTCTGCTCCAATCTGTTCAAAATGATAATTATTTTCCTTTTTTATTACATTAACAGGTTCTTTGTCTATAACATTAATGCTGGCATTAAGTATTGGATGATGATGTACCAGCTTATCAAAGGCACTTTTCAATGCTTTTACGTTTACTATTCTGTTTATATTAAATGCACTCGGCAGATTATACGCATAGCTTTCTGGAGACAATTGATCAATCAGCCATAAGCCCATTTGTGACGCTGATAATGGGAATATTTCCTGCTCATGATTGTTTGTATCTGATATTTTTTCAGGTGCTTCTATGAACGAAGCTTCTGATATTCCCTTTTCATTAATAAGGTATTCTTTCAAAAGCCTTATACTGTTATTTTCAAATATCGCTCTTGCAGGCACTTCTACTTGATATTTTCCTTTTATGCTGTTTATGAGACTCATTCCGCTTATAGAATCAAAGCCATAGCTGGTAAGATCATTTTCCGAGTCTATTTTATCCACAGCTATGCCCAATATTTGGGAAATCATATTTTTCAGAGTATCCTCAATAGAAATTTCTGATTGCTGTTCATTAATAACAGTATCATTTTCAACAGCAGCTATATTTAAAACTGCTCCCGTATGTGTTTTGGCTTTCCAATAACGCTCTCTTGCAAATGGATATGTGGGCAGATTTATGCGGTTTAATGAAAATCCATCATAAAAACTTGTCCAATCGCAACGACCGCCATTAACCCATGCTTTTGCTGCTTTTGTAAGTGTTTCCTCATGATTTATTTCAGAAATCTCTTTTAAACCATCAAAAGCAGCAGTACTTCCATTACTCTTGCTTCCTGTGAATACATTACTATTAAGCTTGCCATTGATATAGCCTTCCAAAGCTGATAACAATTGCTCTCTTGAAGCTGCAAGCACTGCAAGTCTATGCTCCATGGCAGGTCTTCCAATTTGTAAGGTGTATGCCATATCTGGCATATTGATATTTTCTCTTGCTGCTATAAAGCTTCTCATTGACCCAGCATAAGCCTTTAATCTCTCCTCTGTTTTGGCAGATAGTACAAAAAGTACCGGCTTTTCTGTGCTTTGTTGAGGCTTCAGCTTTACAGGGGGTATATATTCCTCAATAACTATATGTGCATTAGTTCCGCTAAAGCCAAAGGAGCTTACTGCTGCCTTTCTGGTATGGTTCTCCTTGACACCCCATGGCTGCAAGCTGGTATTAACATAAAAGGGACTATCCTCTAGGGAAATATGCTCATTAAGTACTTCAAAATTTATTGTAGGCGGCAGCATTTTATTCTGCAAGGCAAGCAGTATTTTTATTACTCCTGCTACTCCTGCTGCTGCAAACAAATGACCTATATTACTCTTAACAGATCCTAATGCACAATAATTGTTTTTGCTTGTAAAGCTTCTGAAGGCTTCTGTCAAGGCTTCTACTTCTATGGGGTCGCCCAGCTTGGTTCCAGTTCCGTGGGCTTCTACCATTGTTATGGTTTCAGGGTTTATATTAAAGCGTTTATATACTTCTCTCTCTAAAGAGCTTTGAGAACTTGTGCTTGGGGCTGTAATGCCATTGGTTTTGCCGTCCTGATTAACTCCCCAGCCTTTGATAACTCCATAAATAGGATCTTTGTCTCTTACAGCATCAGAAAGTCTCTTTAGCAGTATTACTCCTACTCCCTCACCGGGTACAAAGCCGTTGGCTCGGGAATCGAAGGTGTAGCATTGTCCATCAGGGGACAGCATACCGGCTTTACTGGACATTATGTGCATTGTAGGTCCAGCCATTATGCCCACTCCTCCAGCCAGTGCCATATCACTGTTATACAGTATAAGGCTGTTGCAAGCCTCAGCTATAGCTACCAAAGATGCTGAACAGGCTGTATCTATTGACATGCATGGTCCTTTCAAGTTCAGCAGGTATGAGATCCTTGCTGCCAGCATAGAATTTGAGGAGCCCATTAGTCCCTGAGCATTGAGTCCATCGCTTCCTACCAAGCTTCCATAGTCTCCAGCCACACAGCCTGCAAAAACACCGCAGCGGCTTCCAAATAATGCATGAGGATTTATGCCAGCCGCTTCAATACACTGCCAGCAGCTTTCCAAAAACAATCGCTGCTGTGGATCCATCAGCTCGGCTTCTGCTGGTGAAATATTAAAAAACAAAGGGTCGAACTTATCCTCGTCCTCTAATACACCCATCCACTTACTATAAGTCTTGTTAGGAGTCTTGGGGTCTGCATCAAAATATTCCTCTACAGCCCATCTTGAGGGTGGAACTTCTGATATGCAGTTTTTCCCATTTTTAATATTGTTCCAAAACTCATCTATGTTGTTGGCACTTGGAAACCTTCCAGACATACCAATAATAGCAATTGAGTCGTTATATTTATTGCTTACCGCTTGCGGCTTGCAGTTTTTTTCTAAATTATCAACCTTTCCGCTTTCAACTGTTTTTGACAACTGTCCGTATGTGCTCTGTATTTTTTCCTTTACATGGGATTGGTTGAGAAAGGTTTTTTCATGCATTTCTAGTTCTTTTTCTATTATATCTGCCAGCTTGCTTCTAACAGGCTCAGTCATATGCTCCTTAAGTATTACTAAAGCCTCTCTGGAGGACTCCGCCAGTGATTGTGCCAGTTGTATCGCATAAGGAAGTACATCCTTTTGCGGCAGAATAGGTATTGTCACTCCTTTTGCCTCAAGCTCTGAGCCATAATATCTTTTGCCTGTAAAGAGTATCTCCCGGGCATTATTAGAGCCAAGCTTTTCAGGGAAAACCAAAGTTGAGCCAGCACCTGGCGTAAAGCCGAACTTCATAAAGTTTGCAGAGTAAATACTTTCCCTGCTCATTACTATAAAATCACTGAACATTCCCATGCACCAGCCAGCCCCAAAGGCATGACCCTGCATAGCGGCAATTACAGGCAGCTTGCAATCCAATGCCATTCTATATACCGTAGTATCAGTATACTTTGATGTTCCGTCATGTATCTCCAGCAGCCTGTCCTTAGTACCGCCAAGAGAAAAATATCCATTATAGCCTGTAAGAATAATTACCTTGTTATTATTGTCGTTTTCTACAGCCTTAAATGCTATTTCAAGCTCATTGACCAATTCATCAGAAAATGCATTTTTGTGAGCTTCATCCTTCATTGTAATCTGAACAATACCAGCTCCCAGCTCAGTAACATAAACAACCTGCTCTGTTTTCTTTTCTTCAATTTGCTCGGCTTTAGGCTTCATTGTATTAATAAATTCTTGTTTAACAGCTTCTGGATTTATTTTTCCTGCTTGCAGAGAACGTAAAATCTCTTTTAAATCCATATATAACCTCCGTTACTACATAGCCTGCATTTTATAGCTATGCAGCTTCTCCATTTTTTTAAGCTTCCCATGGAAATTTACCTTTTTCAACATATCTATAAATCTTCTCAAGATTAACAGGGTCAGAGAAAGCCTCAATATTGGCTTCCAAGGCTAGTGCCTTTGACTGGTAAATTGAATCACTCAGCTTATTCATATATACTTTATGACGTGAAATAGCAGCCTTTGATAAGTGTCTTAGTCTAAGCAGATGCTTGCGAAGCAAAGCAGCACTTTGGTCATCACTTGCATCCACCAGTCCCCATGCGAGTGCCTGTTGAACTTGAATGGGCTGGGTCATCAGGGTTAAATAATTAGCTTTTTGAAAGCCTATTCTGCGTATCAAAAACGGCATAACACAGGCTGGTAACAGCCCGAACAGCATTTCTGACAAGCTGAACTCAGCAGTATTGTCTGCTAAAACTATATCGCTGGCGGCAATAAAGCCGATACCGCCTGCATTAACCTTGCCTCTGACATGGGATATAACAATATAAGGACCTGCAGCCAGCTTCGTCCATAGATCATATAAAGGCTCTGGATTGCTGGTATTTTCCTCGCCGCTTAGTCTTTTTGCATTTATCTCCTGAAAGTCAGCACCCATACAGAATACCTCAGGCATACCCTCCAAAACAACAATGGTCACTGTTTCCATGCATATGTCAAGTACATGATGCAGTTCTTTTATCAAACAGTCATTAATGGCATTATTGTTGTCTGTGTTGCAAAGCTGTACAAAGCATATTGTATCTTGGTATCTTACCTTAATAGCTTTATAATCCATTATACCCACCTGTATTTGCGATGAAACTCTCGTATTTCTTCCAGTACAAGCCTTTTCTTTCCGTGACAGGAGCTTAAGGCATCTGGAATCAAGTCAAAATCAAGCTTGACATTTCGAGTGCCGAATTTTACCGCACTGCTCCCCTTTAGCAGGGTTTCATATTCGTCCATAGATAATTTATAGCGTTCATCTAAGTTCTGATTGATATTAAATCTTTTTTGACGCTTTTGCCCTTCTGGCGACACTATACCGCTGTAAAATTCAGAACAGCAGCCAGATCCGTAAGAAAAACAGCCTATTCTCTTGGGTGTATCAAAGCAGCCATTGTCAATGGTACTTGCCAATGACAGGTATGAGGTTGCCCCCATAATATTGCCAACCCTTTGACAATATTCCAAACCCGGCATAACACGATTTTGAAAGTCAGCTTCTATTTCCTGTGGCTTAGCCTTGGCTATTTTTCTCATCATTGTACGGTGCGCGCCTTTTACCATTCCGCCAAAGGGCGTATGAAAGGCAAGGTATTGAAAGGTCTCTTTATAGTCTGCTCCTTCTACCCTTTTTTCATATTCCTTGTATGCTCTTTCACAGCAGTCCAAATAGGATGACAAAGATAAATCCGCATCTCCGGCTTCGCTGTCTGGAACAGGTCGGCATGTATCCATAACCTCATAGCCGTAATATCCGTTGGCACCTATATCCACCTGAAATACATAGGGCTTTTCGCTGACTAAAAGTGCAGTTGCACCTGCTCCCGCACTGGGCTCTGCAAAGGACCAGTCCTCAGTCAGTCCATCACCTGCATCAACTGATATAAAACGTGAAATATCAGTTGCAACTACCAGGGCTTTAGCACCGGGAGAGGTTCGAGACAATATAAAGTTAACTGCCATTTGAAAGCCCGCAGTACCAGAGTAGCATGCCTGCTTTATTTCAAACATACGGCAATTTCGATTTAATCCCAGATAATGGTGTATATATGTACTCATGGATTTTCCAAAATCAATTCCTGACTCGGTGCAAGTGATTAACAGCTCGATTCTGTCCTTTTCTGCTTCTGAAAGAGAGTCTATTATAGGCTTGGCAGCATTGATGCCATAAGTTACCGGGTCTTCATAGGGTAGTGCTACAGCCTTTTCCTTCATCAGCAGGTTATCGAATCTTGTAGTATCAAGATTACGATGCTTAGCCAGCTGCATAACGTCAAGATATGCTGTACCACCAAAAACATTCATAGCTTCAATTCCTACAGTTATCATATTTTATCTCCCTCTTTAATAGTGTTGTATGCGATAAGAGTTATTTCCTTCCACTGTTTTCAAACTGCTCAAACTGCTCTATGGGGCAATGCCGTTGTATAACAAGTCTAGGAAAAAACTCTTATCTGAGTTCTATATATCTTTATTTTTTATTTGTCCACTTTTACTGCTTGCAGGCAGATTGCAGTGTTTATTCCTCCGAAGCCCATGCTTAGGCTTATTGCATTTTTCATTTTATGTTCAATAGGCTTGTCTTGTACCCAGTTAAAGGATGTATCCATTGGGCTTTCAAGGTTTCTTGTAGGATGAAGGGTTGAAGCCTTCATCTGCAATATAGTTGCTATTGCTTCCACAGTACCTGCCGCACTAAGTCCATGTCCTGTAATAGACTTTGTTGCATTGATATATGCATGAGAAAGTCCGCAGTCACGAATTGCATTTAACTCTGTAATATCTCCGATAGCTGAGCCTGTACCATGTGGATTTATATAGTCTATATCCTGTGGCAGCAGCTTTGCCTGCTCTAGGACTTTTCTTATTACAGCAGTCTCTCCTTCATAGGAGGGATTGGGATTTCTATTTGCATCCATAGCCATAGCCCAGCCTGATAATATTGAATAGGGCTTAGCCTGACGCTTTAATGCATGCTCTGCACGTTCTATTACTACAACTCCGCAGGCTTCTCCATAAATGAAGCCATCTCTGTTATTATCAAAGGGGCGGCATGCCTTTTCCGGCTCGTTGGTATATTTGTCTGAGCCCATAGCTCCCAGAGCACGAAAGGCATTACATTCAATGTATGAAATATCCATCAAGGCACCCACAGCAATGCATACATCCACCTGACCGGAGCTGACTGCATTTGCTGCCTGTATAATTGCCGCTTGTCCGCTGGCAGAAGCTCCTCCCAGTGTATAAGCAAAGCCCTTGATGCCAAATTGTTCTGTGCAAAGACCGCATATATCGCTATCCATAAAGGACATTGCATAGGTAGGTCTTATAAAGCTTGCTTGATCCGAATATTTTTCATAGGTCAGCATCAGCTCTCTCTGTTGAAAGTTAGATCCGCCGATAATCAAGCCTATACGGCTTGGGTCTATCGAAGCCAGCTTTGCATCCTCCCAAGCTTCATGCAGTGTAACCAATGCAGCTTGAGCTGAAAATGATGCCGTACGCAGATTTTTTTTGGGTATACTGTCGGGAATATTAAGACTTGGCAGCTCAGCTCCTATAAAGCTGCTGTTTTTCTGTCTTCCCGGACGCCGCATTACTCCAAAGCTGTTTTTACCCTGCATCAAGGCTTCTGTAAATTCAGCTTGCCCCTGTCCTACAGCAGAGGTAATGCCAATGCCTGTTATCAGCAAATCAAACTGCTTGCAGCTTCTCATAGAGTACCTCAACCAGCTCTCCTATATTTTTTACTTTTGCCAGCTCAACTCTAGGAACCTCCAAGTTCAGTGCTTCCAAGGTCATTGCAACAATCTCTGCACGATCTACTGAGTTGGCTCCCAAATCTACTAATTTATCGCTATATTGAAAGTTGTGCTCTCCTAAATCATATAGTACCTCACGAGTGTTTTTTATTACTAAATCAAATATATCCTGCTTGTTCATATTTCCCTCCTGCATCTATTTACTTTTATTATTATGGCATATGCATGTAATTTAAGTGCTTACATGCATATGCTTTATTATTAACGACTCTTAGCCAGCTCCTTTAATAGATAACCTGCAAACTCCCGAATAGTTGGATAATCATAAACCTTGGTTGCAGATACAGAAACTCCATATGCTTTATTTATTTTCTGTATCCATTCTACCCCTGTTATGGAGTCAAGTCCCATATCAATAAACTTTTCATCAATATCAATTTCGCCATCACTCATGTACAGTGCTTCTGCAAGGCTTGTGATCAATTCACTCTGCAATACCTCTGGGGTTATATCACCTGCCGGCTCCTTTGGTTCCTCTATTGTATTTTGGAACTCAAGTTCTTGTATTTGAGACTCTTGTGCTGTCAGCTCCGAGTTTTGAGGAGTCAATTGCAGCAGCAGCTTCTCCGCCTCTTCGATATCCATTTGCCCTGTTTGTACTTGATTTATTATATCGTCAAAGCTGTCAGAAGTTTTTACCTCAGACACAGACTTAGGCTCAGATTTACCTAGCTTTGCCAGCTCTCCTTGCAAATAGTCAGTAAACTCTCGAATAGTTGGATAATCATAAACCTTAGTCGCAGATACAGCAGCTCCATATGTTTTATTTATTTTCTGTATCCATTCTACCCCTGTTATGGAGTCAAGTCCCATATCAATAAACTTTTCATCAATATCAATTTCGCCATCACTCATGTATAGAGCTTCTGCAAGGCTTGTGATCAACTCACGCTGCAATATCTCTGCTGTTATACTGCATACTGGCTTTTCTAACTTCTCCTTAGTATTTTGTACTGGAGATGACTGAGTCTCAGCTTCTTGTGTTTCTGGTTCTTGGCTTGCAGCAGCTAATTGCAGCAGCAGCTCCTCAGCTTTTTCAATATCCAGCTTTCCTTCCTGTACCAGCTTTAATATATCATCAAAATCCATATTTTTTAAGTGTTCAGCTATATTATCACTGTCTGCTTTAGTATCAATGCTTATATTACTTTCAGGCTTAGCCTCGGAAGGCTGACTATAGTAAATCGGGCTGAGTAAAATTCCTCTAGGCTTTTCCAAAGTCTTAGCTTCCTCAATAATGTCAGCAATATTTGCAGGCTTTTGTAATATTACTGCTATTTGCTTACTGTCCGTAATACCAGACTTTTCAGCTTTTATAACGTATTGCTCAGTAACCTTAGTCACTTCTGGTTTGATTTCTTCCTTTGGTGCAGGTTTTGGTGCTTCTGCTATATTTATGGTCTTGTTTTTATTTTCTGGAACCCAATAGCGTTCTTTTGCAAAGGGGTACGTTGGCATACTGATTCTATTAGGCTTTGCATTTGCATATAACTTCTCCCAATCTACATTTAAGCCCTTTGACCAAAGCTCCAAAAGCTTTGAATATTTTTTACGCTGTATCCATTTGTCAACAGCTTCCTTTAATTCCTCATCTACAGCAAATACTGCTAAAGCTTCTTTATTAGGCTTTACCTGTCCTCTGTAAAAGTCTGATATGTCACTTTGTCCTTCTACATAGGCTTCAAGCTTTTGCTTTAATTGTTCTATAGAGCTTGCCAGCATTGCCAGCCTTTCATCCATAGCCTCACGCCCTGCTTGAAGTGTGTACGCCATATCAGCAAGATCCTTATCAGTATACTGTTGTTCATTAATTGCAGTTATCAACTGCTGTGCCTGCTCCTTTAGTCTTGCTTCATTTCTGGCTGACATAACTATGACAGCCGGATTGTTATCATCTATTGTTAATTTATCCGATGTGTTCTTGTTAACACCAGTGTACTCCTGAATTATAATATGGGCATTTGCCCCTCCAGCTCCAAAGGCTGATATTCCGGCAGTTCTTGGGTATTCCTTTGTGCTTCCGTCAATATTTACTACTGGTCGCTTCCACTCACTTAGCTGCTGCTGTACTACGAAAGGAGTACTGCTGAAATCTATATTTGGATTCAAGGTTTTTGAATGCAGTGAAGGTACTAATTGTCTGTATTTCATTTGCAGCAGTATCTTGGTAACACCTGCTATTCCTGCCGCCCCTTCACAATGACCAATATTAGATTTTGCCGAGCCTATTGCACAGTATTGCTTATCCTTTGTGTACTCATTAAAGGTTTTAGTCAAGCCAGCTATTTCAATAGGATCTCCTAGTGAGGTTCCAGTTCCATGAGCTTCAATGTAGCTTATGATTCTTGGATTTATTCCTGCCACCTTAATTGCCTTTGCAATAACACCGGCTTGTGCATTTGGATTAGGTACTGTATATCCGTTTGTTCTGCCCCCATGATTTAACGCTGACGCCTTTATAACGCCGTAAATCTGATCTCTATCCTCAATAGCCTTAGACAGAGGCTTAAGCATTATTGCTCCTACGCCCTCGCCGGGAACATATCCGTCGCCTCCAAGTCCGAAGCTTTCACATCTTCCCTTGCTGGAAGCAAACTTGCCCTGTGCCAACAGTAAATATTTATTAGGATGTATTGATACATTTACTCCTCCTGCTATTGCAGCTTGACAGTCGCCATTTTGTATAGCTTGACAAGCCAGATGTATGGTTGTCAGTGAGGAGGAGCACATTGTATCCACTGCAATACTTGGTCCATGGAAGTTGCAGAAGTAGGATATACGGTTGGCTATGGAGGCAGGGCTTCCTGCTAATGCAATAGGTCTGCCCATAAGTGTTTCCTGTACTCCATAAAGCTGGTACTCTGTATACATTGTACCTAAAAATACCCCTACATTTCCTTTTATACTTTCACTTAAGGACTCTCGTGTGTGTCCTGCATCCTCAAGGGTCTCATACACACACTGTAAAAACAGTTTTTCCTGGGGATCAAGTGTTTCAGCTTCCCTTGGTGATATGCTGAAAAATCTGGGGTCAAACTGATCTACTCCATCAATAAAGCCTCCCCATTTGCTGTAGGTCTTTCCAGCTTTATTTTTATCTTCATCAAAGTATAAGCTGTGATCCCAGCGTTCCTTTGGTATTTCAGTTATAGAATCAACACCACTTTTTAGGTTCTCCCAGTATTCTCTCAGATTTCTGGCACCGGGGTATCGTCCCGAAACACCCACTATTGCTATATCCATATTTTCCTGTTGTTTTTCCTTGGTTTTGCTGCTATTAGCTGTAAAGCTTGCTTGTACTGCAAAACGCTGCTTGCTGTTAAAGCCTTGGACAGGTCTTACAGCTTCGGCTTCTATATTTTTTTCTATAGCTGGCGGCTCTGTCTGCTGCTCCTTGACTCCTAACAGCTCCTTTAACTGCTTGTTATGCTCCTTTATGAAATATGCTGTTAATTCATCTATGCTCTGATATTCAAAGAATAAGGTTTTTGATAATGAGCCAAATACCTTCTCCAGTTGATTGGTCATTTTCATTATCATTATAGAGTCTATACCATATTTATCCATATAGGCATCTGCCTCAATACGATTAGCTGGCAGTCCTATTACTGAGGATAGAAGCTTCTTGAAATAGTCTGCTGCCTTTTCCTTAAGCATATCCTCTGCTGCTGTTGGTGATAACTGTGAAATAGCTGCTGCTCTAACACTTGGTGCTTTAGGCTGCTGCTCAGCAATAATCTTATTAAATCTTTCTACATTACCTTCCATTACCATTACCTGACTGCTGTCTGATAATAAGCTTTTGTATAAGGCCTTGATACCTGTTGAGGTTTTCATAGGAATAGTACCCATAATTTGAAGCATGGTGTTTTCTGTTTCTTGGTCAACATGTATACCGCCATCCTTCCACAGCGGCCAATTTATTGATATGGTACGCCCTTTACGTTTTCCTGCTTGTACCAATTCATTTCTATAGCTTGCATATACATCCATGTAAGCATTGGCTGCAGAATAATCTGCTTGTCCCGGATTTCCTACTGCTCCAGCAACTGAGGAGAAGCATACAAACAAATCAAGCTCAAGCTCCTGACTCGCTTCATCCAGATTCATCATTCCCATAACCTTAGGTGCAAGTACCTCTAAAAATTCTTCTCTTGTCTTTTTAATAATGAAGCTGTCACGTATAAATCCAGCAGTGTGAATAATACCATTTATTTGTCCGAAGCTCTGAATAATATTTTTTATCAGATTGTTTACTGCTTTTTTATCCGTAACATCTACCTGTTTGTATTCTGCATTCGCTCCCAGATTTTTCAGTTTTTCTATATTAAGCTGTATACTGTCATTTATTGCGGAGCGTCCGGTTAATATCAGCTTAGCTCCTCTAGCCTTATCAGCTATTTCATTTGCAAAGACAAGTCCCAGACTGCCAGCACCGCCGCTTATCAAATACACGCCGTTATCCTTCCAAGGCATGTATAAATCCTTTTGTGAAGTATGCAGCTCCTTCCAAACTGAAACATATCTTTTTCCTTTTTCATATTTTATGTGCTTATTATGAGAACAACGCTGATTCTCCTTTAGCTTGCTTATCAGACCTTCTGTTGTTTCCTGCTTGTCAAGCTGTATTAGCTGTCCTATCAGCTTCGGATTTTCCAGTCTTGCAGTTTTCAACATACCATTGAGTCCTGCAAAAACCTGCTGTTCACCGCAGTTTGGTACTGCTATCTGTACAAGCACATTTCCATTTGGTTTATTATTTAATAGTTTTTGTATAACTTCAAATATCTGTACCGCATAGGCTTGGTATCTATCTTGAACATTACCTTGCTCTTCATTAAGCTTTATGCAGCTTATCTTGCCTATACTCTCCACTTGTTCCTTTGATATGTTGTCAAGCTCACAGATAACAGCTAATTGATTTTCATATATTGGCATTTCTACAGCCAAGCTTGTATTTTCCTGCTCCCAGCAGGGCTTGAGTATAGTACTGCCATATATTTCATCGGCTTTATCAATTAAATCCTCAGAAGTCGATTTTTCGTCTATAACTCTTATGGAAAATTTCTTTAGCCTTATACATATGCTGCCAGACTCATTTATCAAGTCTATATCAAACTTTTGTACTATATCCTCTGAGCTGCTGTTCTCACTGTATCTGACAAATGCCCACATTTCAGAGGTACAGCTATTG
The DNA here is from genome assembly GCA_937930535.1 of uncultured Clostridia bacterium. GTDB lineage: Bacteria > Bacillota > Clostridia > Lutisporales > Lutisporaceae > CALGKJ01. The sequence continues at coordinate 45,400 of CALGKJ010000008.1, read as the reverse complement.
TAAATTTCAAGCTGCTGCAATGCAAAGGGCAGTGCTGGTTTGATACAGCCTGAGCTTATCATAAGACCTATGGTCGCCTGTAATGCAGAATCCATTATGCTTGGGTGCATAACATACTGACTGTAGGTATTTTTAACAGCTTCAGGCAGGCTGAGCTTGGCTAATACTTGCTCCGAGCCCATATATATTTCTTGGATGCCCATATGTGCAGGGCCGTATTCAATTCCTATGGTTTTAAATGCTCCGTAGCATTGACTGTCTGTCAGTATCCCTTGACTGCATTCAGCTTTTAACATATCAAGCTCACAAACAGGTGCATCAGTATCCAGATTTGTTACTATTCTTCCCTGTCCATGTACTGTTTCTTCACCATCACTGCTGTTGCTGTAAATCTCATAAATCAGCTCGCCATTTTCGTCAGGTATAATTCTTACATTGATTGCCACAGGCTGTTTTTCTGCTGTTATTGGTTTCTGCCATACTATGTTTTTAAGGTTCAGCTTCATAGCATTATCTTTTACAGCTTTTCGGACTGAGCTGCCTAGTGCCGCTTCTGCCGCAGCTCTCGCCATTTCCAGATATACTACTCCCGGAAGCATATGCTGTCCCTTTACTATATGATCTGTTAAGAAAAATTCCTGTCCGCTAAATACTGTTCTGTAGCACTGCTGTGATAAATCCGAGGTATTTTGATGTAATAGCGGGTGAAGTACATTGCTATTGGATAATAATGTTACATCACCAGCTTTGACTGTGTACTCAGCTTTTTCTACCCAGTAACGCTCTCTGGCAAATGGGTACGTAGGAAGACTTATTCTTTGTGGTCTGCTTTCTCCATACAGCTTGTTCCAATCAAGGTTCATACCCTTTACCCAAAGCTCCATCAGCTTTGAATATTTACCCTTGCTTATCCATGTATCAACGGTTGAGCTCATATCGTCATCTGCGGCAAAAACCGTCAGCATCTCTTTGTTTCCCTTAACCTGCCCTCTATATAAATCAGCTATACCCTGTTGTGTCTTTATGTCTGCTTCTGTAAAGCTCATAAGCTTTTCTTTTAATTCCTTTATGGAGGTTACTATTAATGCAAGACGCTCCTCCATAGCTTCACGTCCGGTTTGAAGGGTATATGCTATATTAGCCAGATGAGAGTCCTCTAATGGCACTTCATCTATAGCTGTTAACAGCCGCTTCGCCTGCTCTAGCAGTCTGTCTTCACTTTTAGCTGAAAGCACTATTATTGCCGGATTAGCGGAGCTTACTGCTAAACAAGTCTGCTGCTGGGGCATATATTCTTCAATAATTAAGTGAGCGTTTGAGCCTCCTGCGCCGAAGGAGGAAATCCCTGCTATTCTTGGGTATTCCTTTGTTATTCCGTTTATTTCAATTACAGGTCTTTTCCACTCAGTTAATTCCTGCTGAACAGCAAAAGGTGTACTGCTGAAATCTATGTTGGGGTTTTTGTCCTTGGAATGCAGCGATGGTACAAGCTTGCCATGCTTTAACTGCATTAGTACCTTTGTAATAGCAGCTATCCCTGCCGCACTTTCACAGTGTCCTATATTGGATTTTGCAGAGCCTATGGCACAGAACTGCTTGTCACTGGTATAATGCTCAAATGCCTTTGTAAGTCCTGATATTTCTATAGGATCACCCAATGCAGTACCTGTGCCGTGAGCCTCAATGTAACTTATTGTTCTTGCATTTACATCAGCTCTGTTTATGGCTTCCTTTACAAGCTGATATTGCACCGTTGGACTAGGTACTGTATAGCCATTGGTTTTGCCTGCTGTATTAAGCATACTTCCCTTAATAATTCCATAAATGTGGTCTCCAGCTTCTATTGCCTTTTGCAGAGGCTTTAGTACGATTGCACCAACTCCTTCTCCATCAACGAAGCCGTCAGCTTTTTCTCCAAATGCCTTACACTTATCTCCCGGTGAAAGCATAGTCATTTCTGATAAACCGATCATATGCTCGGGGCTTACTATAAGATTAACGCCCCCTGCTATAGCACATTCACTTATACCGCTGTACAAGCTTTCAAGTGCCAGATGTACGGCTGTTAGTGAGGAGGAGCATGCAGTATCTATGGACATGCTTGGTCCTTGGAAGTTAAACAAATAGGATATTCTGTTTGCTATGGACCAATACTTTGCTCCTGTTGGATACTGTCCATACATTACTCCTGCAAATATGCCGATTTTTCTATTGTCACAAAGGTTTGAGGGAGTATAGCCTGAGTCCTCTATACTTTCATAAACTGCTTCTAAAAATAATCTTTCCTGTGGATCCATTTCTGCGGCTTCCTTGGGTGATATCTGGAAGAACAGCGGATCAAATTTGTCTATATCCCTTATAAAGCCTCCCCATTTGGTATAGGTAGAGCCTTTTCTGCCCTTTTCCTCATGGTAAAAGTCTCTCCAGTCCCATCTATCCTCGGGAACCTCTGTAATACAGTTAATACCGTTACTCAAATTATTCCAAAACTCATTTACATTGTCAGCCTTGGCATAACGTCCAGAAAGCCCGATAATAGCTATATCTTGAAGCTTTTGCTCTGTTGCTCCGCCTTTACTGCTTTCCTGACTATGTGAGATAAAGCGTTTTTGTCTTCTGATTGCAGTATTATTTATTGGCTGTGCTAAGCTGCTTGTCTCAGCAGTGCTTGATATTTCAGTTTCTACAGCACTTTCTTCCTTCTCTTCCAAGCCGAGAAGATCAATCAGTGCATCCTTTCTGGTTTTTACAAAATGTTCCACTAAAGCATCTATGGTCTGATATTCAAAGAATAGTGTACTGTTAATATTGTCTAATACTCTGCGTAGTGAATTAGTAAGCTGAACTATTACTATTGAATCTATACCGTATCTTTCCAAAGGCTCTGAGCTGTCAATCTTATTGCTTTGAATCTTTAATATTTCGCCGACTACCTGCTTTATATATGCTGTTGTTTTCTCACGTATAATGTCCGTAGTAATTCCTGTTTTCTTAACTTCTACAGGTTTTTGTACTAAAGCAGCTTTTTCTTTGTTTACAATATTTGTGTTTTTAGCAAGCTGTTGATTTGTTATAGGTGCAGGCTTGCTGTTTACTCTTTTACTGCGATGTAGTGTACCGTTATTGTCAACCGTAATCTGATCTGTTGTATTTAAGCCTTCTATAATCAAAGGTTTGGTTGTCTTCATCAATGCCAGCTGGTTTACTGGTCCGGCTAGAAGCATTTCCAGGGCTTCCATAGCCTCTGGTGCTTCTATGGCACCCATGCCTATTTCCGTAAGGCGCAAATATATCTGATAGGTTTCTGGAGAAGCACTTTCTTCCTTATACCAGAAGCCCCAATTCATTACCTTGACCTTGCAGGACCATTCCTTTGACAGTTGATGTGCAAAGGAGTCCTTAAAGGTACAGCCGGCAGCATAATTGCTTTGTCCCGGATTTTTGATAAATGAAATAATGGAGGAAAAGAATAAAACGAAATCCAGCTTTTCCTTGTCAAATACCTTAGCCATGCTTACGCATATATCAACCTTGGTAGACAGTACTGTCTTGAATTTGTCCTCCTGAACCTCTGCAACTATCTGATCCTTTAATACTAAAGCAGCATGAACTAAGCCATTTATTTGAGGATATACAGCTTTTATCTCCTCTAATGCTTTCTGTAAGGAGCTGCTGTCTGTTGCATCGGCTGATATATAATATGGCGGAGTACCAAGCTTGGATAATCTGTCGATTTTAGCTTGTATAGCTGCATCCTTTTTTCGTCTGCCTATCCATATCACTTTTGCTTGATAGGTGCGTATCATATATTCGCTCCATACCTCGCCTATGTCTCCAGCACCACCGATTACTACATATACCCCTTCTTTTCTGTATGCCGTATTAATTTTCTGATTATTGTAAATAGGTAATAGCTGACGCTTGTACCATTGATTATCACGATATACCCATGGATGGGCTTTTCTGCTGTCATAGGGGAGCTCAAGTATATCTTTAGCTGGCATCAGCTTATCTGCTTGTAAATCAGCTAATCTTATTTTCCAGCTTGAAACTTCCTTAGCCATAGAGCCAACTAGGCCATGTACTGCTGCATGAGCCGGATTTACATAGTCATCCTCATGCACCGGCTGAACTGATGTAGTAATAACAGTCCAGCAAAGCTTTCTGCTGTCATATCCCATGCTTATTACAGCCTTGGCAGTTCTCAAAAGCTGGTATAAGCCTTTTTGCTGATCCTCGACTATTGAATAATCTGTCAAGGTATCGACAGCTTTGTAAGGTGCTATCCAGATTATATGTTCTATTGTCTCATATGCTTTTAAAGTATCTGCAATTTCTTCCATAGTGCTTTCAGGCTTAAGCTCTAAAGCAGCAGCTTGAGGGTAGTACTGCTTGATGGCATTAATATTGTCTTCTGTGCCTCCGATAATTACAACCTTTTCATTTGCTGTTATGCTTTCGCCTTTTTCTGCTGAAACCTTATCCCATACTGGTGTCATTAGTATTTTTCCCACAAGGGGTTCAACAGAAGCGGTATTATCTGCTGCAATGGATTTTACATTAACAGCTTGTGTTAGTGCTTCCATTGCTCTGGTGGAAAAACCTTTAAGGCTTACACACACCGTTCCAGCTTCATTGCATAAATCTATGTCAAATTTTTCCAACTTCTGATCGCTACCGCTTCCTTCACTATATCTTACATAAGCCCACATGCTTTGTGTGCATTTGCTGTATATGTCAAGCTGCTGCAATTCAAAGGGCAGAGAGGATTTAATATTTTTATAGTCAGTTCCAAAGCCTATAGTTCCCTGCAAAGCTGAGTCCATTAAGCTTGGATGCAGTATATATTCTTCCAAAGTTTGAGAAATGCTGTATGGCAGTAACAGCTTTGTCAGCACCTTGTTTTGTTCTGTAAACAGCTTCTCTATACCCTTGTGGGCTGTACCGTATTCCAGCCCCACCTGTCTGAATATGTCATAGCATTGGGATGCTTCAAAAACTTCCTTATCACACTGCTGTTCAATAGCTTTTATATCCAGTACTATAGCCTTTGAAGGCATTATTTGTAATGCACTGCCCTGACAGCATATGATAGCTTCATTGTTCTCGTTCATTGTATATATTTCAAAGGCAATTTCCCCATTTTCCTCCGGGTACAGCCCTATATTGACATTGGTTGGCACTTGTACAACAATAGGTCTAATCCATGTTATATTCTTAAGCCTGATTGCGGTCTGCTCCTCTGCTGACAGTCCTAATGCCTGTGCCACAGCGGCTCTTGCCATTTCTATATAAGCAACTCCGGGCAGCACCTTCTGACCTTTTATTATATGATCTGCAAGGAAAATTTCACTGCCGCTAAAGCTGGAGCTGTATCTTTGCTCATAAAAGTCGGAGGTATTGCTGTGTAATAGCGGGTGAAGCATTGGGGCTGCTAACTGATTTGAGCCAGCTTCGTTTCCTGCCTCCGGCACCCAGTAATGCTCCATTGCAAATGGGTATGTAGGCAGACTGATACGTCTTGGTCTATAGCTCTTATAGAAAAGCTCCCAATCTACTGCATAGCCCTTTGCCCACAGCTCTGCTATTTTTTTCAGATTGCCCTTTGCTATCCATTTGCGGATCAGCTCGGCGGCATCTTGGTCTGTACCGAATAAATCTATTGTCTCCTTGTTGCGTTTTATGTGACCCTTCCAGCAGTTATCAATAGTAGTGTCTTCTACAAAGGCTTCCAGCTTATTAATCAGCTCAGGAATATCCTTTACCAAAAAGGCTGCACGTTCCTCCATTGCCTCTCTGCCTACCTGGAAGGTATAAGCTAACTCATTCAGCTTGATTTCTCTTTTGTTTGTATTTACTTCTGCTTCTTTGCTGTCAATATTTCTATTAGAGCTTAAATCAACCAGTGCTTCAAGTACTTCATTATTATTATTTATAATGCTGATAGCTACTGAAGCTACAGAGCTTTTTTGATTCAGCTCATTTAAGCTTATTTCGATACTTAACTGTTCCTTCAGCTTATCCTTAAGCTGTGTAATATGCACAGGATCTAAGCCGTATTCGCTCCACTCCTGATTTGCTTCAATTACATTCTCCTCTACACTGAGAACTTCAGCCAGTAGCTTTGCAAGCTTGGTCTCCACTATATCCTGAAGCTTTCTTCTGATATCAGCCTTGCTTTCTTTCGGCTTATTTTCTGTGTATAATTCCTTAAGGAACTTAAGAAGCTTCTGTGCATAAGCCTGCAATCTCTCACCATTTTTGGCAGAGAGAGGGACTATTACTGCCTTTTCCTTTGTATCCTGCAAGCGAGCTTGCTCCAAGGGAGCTTGCTGCATATCTCCGTCTGGTATGTATTCTTCAAGAATAACATGTCCATTGGAGCCGGTAGCACCAAAGGAGCTTATTGCTGCTCGTCTTGGATAAGCTGCCTCTTTTCCATTTTCTATTATTACTGGCTGCTTCCATTTTTCTGTTTTGTGCTGTACATAAAAGGGTGACTGCTCAAGATTCAGATATGGATTCAGCTCATCTGAATGCAGCGAAGGTACTAAGGTTTTATGATGAAGCTGCATTATGACCTTGTGCAGTCCAGAGATTCCGGCAGCGGACTCAGCATGTCCAAAGTTGGATTTTACAGAGCCTATGGAGCAGAACTGTACATCCTGTGTAAACTGTCTGTATGCCTTTGTTAAGCCTTGGATTTCTATTGGGTCTCCCAAGGAAGTACCTGTTCCGTGGGCTTCCATATAGCTTATTGTTCTTGGGTTTATATTGGTTTTTTTCAGGCAGTCTACTATCATTTCTGCATGGGCTACAGGGCTTGGCACTGTGATTCCGCTTACTGTTCCTACATGGTTTATGCTGCTTCCCTTTATAACTCCGTAAATATTATCCTTATCCTTTATAGCCTTGCTCAAAGGCTTTAACAGTACTACGCCTATTCCTTCGCCGGATACATAGCCGTCTCCGCCTTTACCGAAGGTACGGCAGTGACCGTCAGTGGAATGCATGTCAATCATACCAACGGAAATATATTTAATAGGGTGAAGTGATAGATTTACTGCGCCTGCAAGTGCAACCTCACATTCTCCTCTTTTTATGCTTTCTAATGCTAAGTGTAAAGCAGTCAGGGATGATGAGCATACTGTGTCAACAGCCATGCTTGGACCATGAAAATTACAGAAGTAGGATACTCTGTTGGCTATTTGAGCACAGTTTAGCGATAATACAAATGCCTGTTTCTTGGCTACTGCTTCTGCTTCTATCAGCGTATAGTCCTTATGCATTACGCCTGCAAATACACCTACAGGTCTTCTTTTGTTCTGACCTCTTGGTGATACCAGATTATTGGGGGTATAGCCTGCATCCTCTATTGCTTCCCAGCATGCCTCAAGAAATAATCTTTCCTGCGGATCTATAAGCTCTGCTTCTCTTGGAGATATTCTGAAAAAATGCGGGTCAAAGCAGTCATGATTATCTATAAAGCCTCCCCATCTGGACATATGCTTTCCAGAGGGTGATGTAATATTGTCATATTTCTGCCAGTCCCAGCGGGATTTTGGTATCTCGGTTACAAGGTCGCTGGCTTCTTTTAGGTTTTCCCAGAATTCTTGGGGATTGCTTGCCTTGGGGTATCTGCAAGCCAAACCTATTACTGCTATATCTTCTTGTTCTCTGTTTATTTGTTCAATATATTGATTGCCAAAGCTATATTGCTCTGATGTATTTTCTTCTGCTTCTGAGTCCGATGTTTGTGATACAAAAACTTGCTGTTCAGCAGTGATGCTTCCAAATTTATCAGGGTATTCCTCTGATAAGTAGTCGGCTAGTGCAGTTATAGTGGTGTATTCAAATAACAGGGTTGGTGACAGGCTTGTGCCTATCTTGTTTTCTATTCCTTGTACTATTTCCAGCAGTCCCGGTGAGTCTAAGCCCATTTCGTAGTATCCTGCTTGAAGATCTATTTGATTGGCTGGTCTTCTTAGGCGTTCTGCCAATAGCTCTCTTAAGAAATTTTCTGCTTCTGCTGGGGACTCTGTACTGCTGGTCTGTGCTTTTTCAAGCTCGGCTGTTTCAAGCTTGGCTGGCTCATTTTGCTTAACGCTCTGTGTTTCTGCTTTTCTATTGCGGTTTATTAAGCCTTGTTCTCTTACCAGCTTTGTTGCAAAGTTTTTCATTTCTCCTATCTTTTTTCCTGACAGGTTGAAAAATTCTATTGTCATGTATAGTATGTCTTCTCTGCCTCTTACTGAGGAGGTTTGTACTCTTGTTATACAGTGCTTGTTAAAAAGCTCTGCGGCACGGAAGGACTCGTAAAATAGGGGTATATATAGTCTTTCTTCTCCTTTGGTTACGAATTCAAATACGTCCATTGAGCCTACTGCGCAGCCGTCAATCAGAGTAGGATGAAACATAAATTCCTCTGAGCTTGGCAGGGCTTCTTCTCCAATGGATATGTTTATTATTCTTGCAGAATCTGTATTGTATATTTTTCCTTCTGCTTTTATAAAGCCTGTATGTATTAGGTCTTGTGCTCTGAAGCGTTTGTATACGTCTTCTAGCTCCAGAGTGTTTTTTACTTGTTGTAGTGTGCTTATGTCTAGTGTTTCGTTGAAGCTTATGGTGTTTATTGTGTGCATTTCGGCAGTTATGTAGAGTTTTTTTGGGGTTGTTATTTTTCCATTACGCTGTTCTTCGCCTTCTATGCGTATTTTCCAGTTGTGTTGTGGGGTTTGGGTGTATTCTATGGTTAGTAGTACGCTGTGGTCTTGTGATACTGTCAGGGGATTGTAGATTGTCAGGTTGCGAAGCTCCAGCTTGGTATGGTCGTGTCCGTTTTCCCGGAATAGTTGGAAGAGCATGTCGATGTATGCTAGGCCGGGTAGTATTTCTTGGCCGTATACTTTGTGGTTTTTTAGGATTGGGTTGTTTATGTTAATAAGAAATTGAGTTTGCATTTTACACCTCTATTCTTTTGCTTGTTTTGGTTTGGTTATTTCTTATTTTGCTTGGTGGATGTACTTGACTCTCGATAGTTTGGGAGGATGAGAATCATTTCTTACAGCTAATTTCAAATTGCAGCAATATCTTTTTTAGCCTTACCCCTTGTCGGGCTTGTTAAGGTTATTTTGTTTCTTTCGGTAGTCTTGTGGGCTTTGCTGCAAGTGGGTATTCCTTTTGGGGATGAAATTAGCTTCCAGAAATATTCTCATCTCCCGGTAGTTTTGGGGAGGACGAGAATCATTTCTTACAGCTAATTTCAAATTGCAGCAATATTTTATTTTAGCCTTACCCCTTGTCGGGCTTGTTAAGGTTGTTTTGTCTTTTCGGTATACTTGTAGACTTTGCTGCAAGGGGGTATTCCTTTTGGGGATGAAATTAGCTTCCAGAAATATTCTCATCTCCCGGTGGTTTCTGGAGTGTAAAGTATTTCTTTTGTAAATTTCAAATCGCAAGCAACTTGGAATTTACTTTGTTTTGAAACAATTTTGTCTTTTTTGGGTGGTTTGTTGGGCTTTTTTAGAGTTTTGTCCACCAGTTAGATTTTTTTGGTGTATTGTTGTTTGTTTCGGTTGCTTTGGTTGGACGTACATTGTATTTTTCTAGTGCTGGGGGTGGTAGTGGTTTTCGGTTGCTTTGGTTTGTTTCTTCCCATGCTTCTAGGATCATGTGTACGTTTGTTCCTCCGTCGGCGAAGCAGTTTATTGCTGCTGCTCTGGGTGTTGACCATTCTTTTAGTTCTCTGCAGAAATAGAATGGTGATGTTTGTATGTCGTAGTGGGTCATAGGTTCTTTTCCTGAGAGGAATGGTGCTAGCTTGCGGTGTTCTAGCATTAGTACTACCTTTATAAAGCTTGCTATTCCTTCTGCGCATAGGGGGTGTCCTATGTTTGGTTTTATGGATCCTAGTGCCCATTTTGTTGTGTTTGAGTTATATACGGCTTGTATTGCTTTTAGTTCTAGTAAATCAGTAACTTCTGTTCCTGATCCGTTTACTTCTATATAGCTTATTTGGTCGGCTTTTTTGCCGCTTTTGGTTAGTGCTTTTTGCAGGACTTCCTTTTGTGCTTGCAGGTTGGGTGTGGCAGGTCCTGCGGTTCTTCCGTCGTTGTTTACTGCCAGTCCTTTTATTACTGCGTATATTTTGTCTTTGTCCTCTAATGCTTTGTTTAGTGTTTTTATTAGTACCATTCCTACGCCTTCTCCTAGTACTACGCCTTTTGCGCGTTTGTCGAATATATGGAAGGATGGTTCTTTGCTCAAAATTCCTCTCTGGTCAAATATTTGATGGGTTTTGTCAGTATTAAGAAGGCTGACTCCTCCTACAACTGCACTGTCTATTTCTCCGCTGTTTATTGCTTGTATTGCCATATTCATACTGACTAAGGCTGATGAGCAGGCTGTGTCCAGTACTACGCTTGGACCTCTGAGGTCAAAGTACTGAGATATATTGGCGGCTAAATAGTTTTGTCCCATTACTACTACTGGATTTCGGGAGTTATTAAGCTCTGTTTCTCCCGGTTGATATTGGCTTCTGGCTCCAATATATACTCCCACTGATTTGCCTTTTACCTCCTGTTGAGTGTATCCGGCGTTATACCAAAGCTTTAGACATTCCTCCATTAATACCAGTGCTTGCGGATCCATAGCCTTGGCATCTTCCTCGGGTATATGGAAATACTTTGGATCAAAGCTGGTTATGTTGTCAAGCAAGCCTGCATAGAAGTTATTAGAGTATCCCCAGCGGTTTTCTGGTACTGTGCTTATGGCACATCTGCCTTCTGCTATCAGCTTCCAATAGTCCTCTAGTGTTTCGCCTCCTGGGAAGCGGCAGGCTAAGCCGACTATTGCAATATCATTGCTTGTATTTGTGCAGTTTGTGTATGATGACTGAGGCTTTTCTGCCTTTGGCTCTGTTGCAGCAGGCTCAGTCACATTATTGTTTTCTAATATTTTATTATCAATATTTATACTGCCTAATGCTTCTGACAGTGCTTGTGTATGGTTTTCAAACAGCCATGTGGTCAGTAAGCTTATGCTTGAATATTCCAGTATAATTGATGGATCAAGATCTACCTTTATGAGCTTGTTAATGGCTCTTGTAATCTGAGTCAGTAAAACAGAATCCACGCCATAGTCCTGGAAGGATATTTCTATATCAACCTTTGCAGGATCCATTCTTAATTCCTTGGCAAATAATTCAATAAGCCAAGCTTGGATTGTTGGCAGTAAGCCCTCTTGATTAAACATATCTGCTTTTTGTACCGACTTTGTATTGATGTTTACATTATCTTGTATTTTTTTAGGCATTTCTTGATTTTTACGTTGAAGCAATTGCTTAGGAGTCCATATGTCCATATTGACCATAGCAGGTAAAACTACAGGTCCAATATTATTTGAAAGTATATGATCCAGCATTTGCAGACCTTCATCATTGCTGTGGCTTAGTAAGCCTGCTTGTTCATAGGGCTTGCTTTTAACTTCGCCCATTCCTGCTTCCTTCCAGTTGGGCCATTGTATGCTGACAATAGGACAGCTTTCAGCTTTTGCTGCTGCAAAATAATCCATATATGCATTTGCCATGGCATAATCGCTGTGACCGGAAGCCAGTGATGGAATAATAGCTGATACCGAGGAAAACAGTACAAACAGCTTTAGCGGCTCCTGCTTAAAGCAATTGTACAGTGTTTCCAAGCCTTTTATTTTAGGCTCTGTTATGGTATTGATTTCATCAATTGTCTTTCTTATAAATGCAGGGTTTTCCAGATTATCTATGCCTGCGCAGTGTATGATGCCGCCGACAGCTCCCATAGTGCTATTGACTTCCTCTAAGCTTTCCTTTATTGCAGCTTCATCAGTTAATGAAACTGATAGAACCTTTACTTGTACTCCCTGCGCTTCCAGAGCCTCTATTCCATGAATTTTCCTTGCGATAGATGTATTCTGATTTGTATAGCTGCTCCAAAGCTCTCTGGGGGGCAGTGCTTCTCTTCCTGTAAGCACAAGTTTTCTTACACCGTATTTCCTTACAAAATGCTCTGCACATAAGTATCCCAGTCCCCTGGTACCCCCAGTAATCCATAGTACCTCTTGTTCTGAAAAGCTTAAGCTCCTGCTTTCTTGGGTGCTTGTCTGCAAATCATCCAAATATGCCTTGTAGCGTTTTTTATTACGGTAGCAGACCTCATTATCACTGCTGTTTATTGACAGCTCTTGCATAATCAAATCAACAGCTATATCATTATTGCAGTCTGAGGCTAAGTCCATGTGTCTTGAAGCCAAGTGGCTGTACTCATTTTGAAGCATACGGTACAAGCCTGCACGAGATGCACCAGCAAGATTAATCTCTTTGTTTTCGTATGCTTCCAGTCCCCTTGTTACACACAGCAGCAGCATGTTCTCTTTATTGCCTTGCTCGATTAGCTGCTGCAGCCATAGAATCCAGCTCATTGACTGAGTATCCTTCATTCCGCATCCTGTAATATCTATAAGTCCATCATAGCTTTTCCATTGATGCTCTGGTTTTTGAAGCTGTGATTCCAGATTTTCTATATATAAAAGCTCAACCTTTGAGCAGTTTTCAGCAAGCTTCTCAGCCAGCTCTCTGGTGTCTTCTGCTGCTAATACAGCTATGGTATTATTAAATTTTCTGGATGCTTCGGGCATATCATATTCCCAATGTTTTTTTACAAAACGCAGCTCTCTGTTTATTTGTGCTTGTGGTGTATTAGTTTCTGATTTTTTATTATTTACAACAGCCTCACATAATGAATTGTTATCCTCAGGTATCCAGTAGCGAGTTTTTGCAAACTGGTAGGTAGGCAGGTTAATACGTCTGGGTTTCTCTCCATTATATATAGTATCCCAATCCAGCTTGATTCCCTCTACCCAATACTTCGCCAGCTTATCAAGACTATCATTAACTGCATATTGCTCTATAAGCTTGTTATATTCCTGCTCTTTTTTTAGTAAGTCCTCTGCATCCTTGCTTTGCTTGACTCTCCCGAACCAGCAGTTATCTATATGCTCCTTTTTCTGTTGATAGTCATCCAGCTTCTGTATTAGTTCTTGTATACTGGATACACAGAAAACAACTCTTTCATCCATAGCCGCTCTTCCTGTTTGAAGTGTATAAGCTATGTCTCTAATATTTAATTTGATATTTTCTGATGACTTTAAAAATTTGCTCAGTTGTTTAATGTTTTCCATGAGACTTTCTTTATTTTTAGCAGATATAGGAATTAAAACTGATTCGTCATTAATTGAATTATTTAAGGAGGCTTTCGTATCCTTCGAAATATATTCCTCCATTATTACATGGGCATTTGCACCGCCAAACCCAAAGGAGCTGAGTCCTGCTCTATAGGGCAGCTCTGTTCCGTCTGAGTCTTTCAGTCTTTTCCAATCCTGAGTTTGATCTATTATATGGAAAGGACTGGTTTTAAGCTTTATATAAGGGTTAAGCCTCTTAAAATGCAGTATTCCTGGAAGCTTCTTGTGTTTCATTGACAGCATTATTTTTATAAAACCAGCTATTCCTGCCGCTGACTCGCAGTGCCCTATATTTGTTTTAACAGCTCCCAAGCCGCAGTTTGCTCTTGGCATATCAGGATTTAATTCATCAAAGGCCTCCTGTAGTGCTTGAAACTCAATTGGGTCTCCTAGAGGCGTCCCAGTTCCATGGGTTTCAATGTAGCTTATGGTTTGTACAGGCAGTCCCACTTCTTTGTATGCTGTTTTTATTAGCTGCTTTTGAGCATTAAGGTTTGGAGCTCTCAGTGAATTTGATTTTCCATCATGGTTAATTGTGACTCCCTTTATAACTCCATAAATGGTATCTTTATCCCTAACAGCTTGACTCAAAGGCTTAAGCAGTACAGCACCATAGCCTTCCGCCCTGACAAATCCGTCTGCATCCTGATCAAAGGTTTTACAGTGCCCTTCCTTTGAGGACATACCAGCTTTGTAGCTTGCACGATAGGTTCGTGAGGAGAATATAAGGTTTATGCCTCCGGCAATAGCCATGCTGCTTTCCCCTCTATATATTGACTCTATAGCATGATGCAGTGCAACAAGTGAGCTTGAGCAGGCAGTATTTATAACCTCGCTTGGTCCATGAAAGTCATACCAGCGTGAAGCTCTATGTGCAATCAAGCTCATATGCAGACCAGAGTCCAAAAAAGCACCGTAGGTGTCCATAAGCTTTGGCTGTTTTATTACCAGCTCTGCAAAGTCATTATTATGCACACCAATAAATAATCCTATATTTTGTCCTGACAAGGCTTGAGGGTTATAGCCTCCATCCTCAATAACGCTCCAGGTAAGCTCAAGCAGCTTACGCTGCTGGGGATCCATGCTTTCTGCCTCCAAAGGAGATATCCCAAAGAAGGGTGCATCGAATTTGTCTGTATTTTCTATAAATCCGCCCCAATGAGGGAAGGAATCACTTAAATCACCATAATATTTCTCATATTCTGCTAATATCTCAGGTCTGCTTTCTGAAATTGCAGTAATGCAGTCTTTTCCATTAATAATATTGCTCCAGAATTTATCTAAGTCAGTTGCAGCTCCCGGAAAATTACAGCTCATACCTATTACTGCAATTTCGGTTTCCTTATCCTTAATATGAAAATCGAGCTGCGTCTGTCTGGGGTCGTTGCCTGAGATAATTTCCAGCTTATCTTCTTCTATTTGTTCTGCCAGATACTCAGCCAGTCTTCCCAAGCTAAGATGCTTAAACAGCATAATGGGTGCAAATTCTATATTGAAGGCTTCTTCAATCTTCTGTGCCGCCTGCACATATTTAATAGAATCCAGTCCCATTTCACTAAACAGCGACTCAGCTCCCAGTTTGTCTGCTCCGATTCCTGATACAACGGAAAATACATCCTTGATTAATATTTCTACAATTTTTTTATTTGCTGTTACTGACATGTTTGCAGGCTTTTCAGCTTTGGCTGCCCCATGCTTGTACTGATATAGTACAGGTAATTGTCTGCTTATATAAGCACTGCGGCATGCCTTTCTTTGAAGCTTTCCGCTTCCGGTTTTAGGTATGCTGCCTGCTTCTACCAGATTAATTTCATGTATCTCCAGTCCATGGGTTTCCAGAACAGAAAATAGTATAGCCTGAGTTTTTTCCTTGTAATCCATCTCAGCTAAAGCCGCTTCTACCTCCTGTATAACTACAACCTTCTCCTGATTATTAACCTCTGTAGAAAACACAGTCACAGGCAAGGTCAGATCCGTAATATTCTTTTTAATAGTCCATTCTATATCAACGGGATGATGATTCTTCCCATGTATTATGATTACTTCCTTTTCTCTTCCTACTATGTAAAGATTATTGTCATGTATGAAACCCAGATCTCCTGTTCTCAAATATGTTTCATCATTTAACCTGTCAGGTGCTTTGGAAAATAGCTGTTTAGTTTCCTCATCACGGTTATGATAGCCTGAAGCTAGTGAAGAGGAGCTTACCCACACTTCTCCTATTTCATCAGCTGAACAAAGCTGCATATTATCAGGCTTTACGATTAGCACGCTGTCATTGCTTATAAGCTCTCCGCAGCTAGTGACAGGCTTGCATTTATCCTTTTTACTGCTTATCTTTACCTTGCCCATGGTCAGGCTTTCTATGTCAATAGATAAAAAGCGCAGAAAAGTACCCGGCTTTTTTGTTGTTACTGAGCCTATCTCAGACATGCCATAGTGAGAACAGAAGGAGTTTTTCTTAAAGCCTAATGCTTTAAATTTACTGCTAAAGCTTTCAAAGGTTGCTCTATTAACAGGCTCACCGCCGCATATGACTGCCTTTAATGAAGTTAATGACAATTCCTTTACGTCATTAATATCTATTGCTGTGCAGCATAAATCAAAGGCAAAGTTTGGAGCTCCACTGTGTGTCGCCTTGTATTCGTCTATTCTTCTGAACCAGAACTCTGGATTTCTTACAAAACTGCTTGTAGGCAGAATTACGCTATATGCTCCTTGCAGTAAAGGAGCTAATATATTAAATACCAGACCAAAGCTGTGAAATTGCGGCATCCAGCTTACTATACGACTATTTTGATCAATCTCCCACTGAGCTGCCCCCTTGGATGCCTGAGACAATAAAGCACCAAGACTAAGCATAGCTCCCTTGGGTTGAGATGTTGATCCCGAGGTATAAAGCAAAATAGCAGTGTCGCTTGTTTTCTGAGCTCTTGCTCTGGACTTTAGGGAAACAGTACCCTTGCTTAACTCACCGATATCCAATATATCTATGTTCTTAAAGCTTTCATTTTCCTTTAACAGTGCCTTTGTGCCTGAATCCGTTATAATACATTCTGCCTGAGAATCCTTGCAAATGGGAGCTGTTTTTTCTATAACCAGCTCCTTTTGAGATAAATCAGCAATGGGTATAGGTACTGCTACAAGATTTGCATACATACATGCATATAAGCTGCATATATAGTCCAAGCCCTGAGGAAAAAGCATTATTACCTTTTTCTGAGGTGAAAGCTTTTTCTGCAAGGCACTGCCTATGACTTTTATCTTTTCAAAAAGCATGCTTCCTGTCAGATGCTCCACAGTTCCGTCTTCTTTATGGAAAGTAAATATCTTCTTTTCTCCGTATTGCTTACAACATTCTATAAAGGAGCTTTTTTCGTTAATTTTTCGTTTCATATACCTTCTTCCTCTCTGATGCAGTATATTAGGGAAGCAACCATAAAACTTAACTTATTCATGGTTAGTTATTGCTTCCCTTCTAGGTTTTTAGCTTGGAATAATTTATGTTTTAAGATAAAAACCCTATATTTTTACGTTAAATTTCAAAGTTGTTTATAAATCTCTCATCCATGTCAGAATCAGGGTTCAGCCGTAGTGCAATATAATACCCGGAGCCTTTAACAACATTACATGAGTGTCTTATTCCCGATGGGATCCATATGGTGGAATTGGATTTAACATAATAAGTTTCATCCTCAAGTTGAACCTCATAAATCAGATCTACATCCTTATCACCAACAATAATATTTATTTCCTGCTCCTGATGAACATGCAGCTCTGTATATTCTCTTTTTTGTTCTGGTGCATCATTAACACGATGTATGGCTAGATGTGCTGGAAATTTTTCCGAAAAATATCGTTCAATACATTCAACATCATGGTGATGAGCAACTGTAGAAAGCGGCGTAAGAACATTCTCATAAATCATGTTTTGAAATATATTTTTATTTTTACTTTCATTGGATGCTAAGGCTTCAGACGTATCCTTCGCCGCTGCGGAAAGCAGGCTTAATGCCTCTGATATTTCATATTTGCCCTCTTTATAAGCAATTAGTATTTCTTCCTTTGTCATAATTTTATTACCTCTTTTCTATATTGCATTTAACTGCTTTAAAGACGATATTACAACTACGTTGCAATATCGTGATTTTAACGAGTTCAGAAGGGGATTTATACCCCCCACTGAAACTTATTTTCTTTAGTATATTCACCCCCACTTATAGAAGTGAAGGTGCTTATATAAGCGGCAGACTTCCCTTCTGACCATTCGTTAAAAGCTTTTCAGCTTCTTTCATAATCATTTTGCCAAGCTCATCAACATGACGGTTTCTCCAGCTTTCCAGCTTAGTTTCCTTAATCCATTGGTTAAAGGCTCCCAGAGCAGAGCTGCAAGGGATATGATAATCTACCTTGCCTTCATCATTTCCACTTATAGCTAGCTGTGTACCATGCTCAAAATACCACTTAAAAACTAAAGCCATCTTATACTTTGCATCCTGATCAGCTCTTTTCATTGCTTCAACAGTCAAATGCTTTTTTACTTCGTCATATACTTCTTCAAAGCTTCTTTTTAGATATTTACTTTGAATCAGCTTTTTGCTCTTTTCGTCAATTTCGTTTAAAGAATTATACTGACGGTATAATTCATATAACCTATTACCACGAGTTGGAAAGAATAATCCTTTCTTAAGAACCTGAGCCTTTAAACCCAGCTCAAACAACTCTCCTGATATGGTGTATTCAGTATCCTGTATATTAATCTGTTGAAGCATATCCTTTACTGCATCGCTTGTAGCTGCTTCTACAGTGCATTGATTAATTGATCCAGTCAGTATAAAGTCAGCTCCCAGCACAAAAGCCGCCAAAGCTGCCTCTGGAGTACCGATACCGCCAGCCGCTCCCACATAAACATTGCTGCTGTACTTATACTTTTCTATCATTTCATTTCTAAGTCTGACAGCAGTAGGAATCAATGCATAGGGTGATCTTATATCTGTGTTTCCTGCTGAATCTGCTTCTGCACAAATTGCATCTGCTATGGGAAATAGTCTTGACAATTCCGCTTCCATTGGAGTAATTTTGTTTTCTTTTATAAGCGTATCCAGTATCCATTCTGGAGCAGGACTTAAAAATTCTTGAATTAATTCTGGTCTTGTTACCTTCGCAATGATTTTATTTGTGCTTAGGATATTTCCCTCTTTGTCCTTTTTAAGCCCTTTAGCATGATATCTGACTAAAGCTGGAGTAATCTCCAAGAAGCCTGATGCCTCAATAGCTTTTACCTGATATTTCAGAAAAAGCTCCACTAATTTTTCTTCCGCTTCAGCATCTATGTAATTATGTACCAAATTCATTCCATATGCTTGTCCAGCACATAACTCAGACTGTATGTTCTTGATTGCATCTTCCACCTGAGTCAGCTTTACGCCGCTTGTACCAAAAAAGCCCATCATTCCTGCTTTTCCCAGCTTTACTACCATATCTGTTGAGGAAATACCTCTGTACATTCCACCTGTCAAATATGCATATTTAAGCTTATATTCCTTCATAAACTCATGACTGCCTAGTGATGTGTGCAATATATGCTGTTCTTCATAGTGACCTTCAGCAGAATCCCTTGTATACTCGTTATCAGCTTCTATGTTATTATCTTCCTCGGCAGCATCCTTGTTATAATCTTCAAAATCAGTATCTAATTCCTCTTTTTCTATAACAAGGGGCTGCGCCTCTCTTTTTATTCTATGTATCAGTCCGGCTAAAACCTTGCCGTGACCAAGCTCAACAAATTCCATTTCACCTATACCCATTAAATAGCGGACACTCTCAGTCCATTTAACGGCAGAGGTTATTTGTTCTGCTATATTGTTTTTAATACTATTCTGCTTGTAGGGTCTTGCATGAATGTTTGATATTACTGGAATGGATAGCTTTGATAAGTTAAAATCCTGTAAGAATATTTCAAATTCCCTTTTAGCTGCTTCCATGCATCTGGAATGAAATGCACCGCTGGTTTTTAAGATAACATACATGTGTACATCCTTTACACTTTCAAAAATAGCCTTTGCATTATCTATATCAGCTTTCGGACCTGAAATTACGATTTGATAGGGTGAATTATAATTTGCTATATCTATGGTTGATAAATTATTCTCTTTGATAACATCAGCTACTTTTTCCTCACTTATACCAATTACAGCAGCCATACCGCCGCCGTCAGCTTGTGCCATCAGCTCGCCTCTTTTTTTAACCAGTTTTAAACCTGTTTCAAAATCAAATGCACCTGCCGCAAATAAGGCATTATACTCTCCCAAGCTGTGACCCATAACAAAGTCAGGTTTTTTTCCTGTTTCATTTATTCTTTTTATATAGCTTAATGCATTAACTATATACAATGCAGGTTGGGTATATTGGGTTTGATTCAGATTTTCCAAAGGATCCTCAAGACAAAGCTCCTTTATTGAGTACCCTAATATTTCATCTGCTTTTGTGGTTAAGTCTTTAAACTCATCAAAAAGCTCCCCGCCCATCCCTTTACTTTGTGAGCCTTGACCTGGAAACACAAATGTGACCATTACATATACCTTCCTTTCGAAATATAGGTGATATTTTGCAAGTAAAAATATGTATAGTGATTTTGTATGGTTAAATGTTTATCACCTTATATATAAGCTTAATATCCTATATATTTGTATATTGACAGCTTATATTAAATTTTATAATGTTTATATTACTGTCAATTTCCATATTTGCTCATGTCGAATACAAATATATTATATGTTAATATGGCGTACAAATTACTGTATTTTTTTGTAATTCAACATTAATATATTATATATTGCAGTAATCTATATTTTATGAAAATACTAGATATATGTCAATGTAAAATGTACATAGTATTTTGTATGTTTTTACAGAAATTCAACATTAAACTTGTATATTTATATATATATATGGATTTTTCACATTACTGTTTTGCCGCAATGTTTTTAATATATAAAACGTACATGTGCTAATAATGCAAACTTAATAAATACTGCTGTGTTGAATCCGCTGCTGCAAAGCATAGTAAGTAATTGGAAACAATAAGATATTATACTTTATATAAATTATTAATAGGATACAAACGCCCTTTAATATACTGCTTTATATTGTTTGTACAAATAACATTATTTAGGCTTTATAATTATCGAAGAAATTACCTGACAGGATGCGAAGCTTTTTTCAGCCTTATAGTAAACTATATAAAAAAAGAAAAGCCTGTGACAAAAAACACGGACTCTTCTTATTACTTTGTATATGTTTAAATACCTATATAAATCACAATAAATATATTACATCTCCTCAGATATGATGTGTGATTTATATTTGATAAAAAGCAAACGATAGTATTCGAGCAATGCAAATTATTTTTTGCCTAGAACAAAATAATGCCATGAAACATAATCATGTCCTTGAAGCACTATGTCCTGAACCTGCCTTACAGATATTAACTTGAAATCTGAAAGCAGCTCCTTTAATTTGCTATCATCAAGATAAAAGTGTGGAATATTGTTTTCAGGACCATCCTCGATTTTTATTACAGTATTTTCATCAAGCTTCGGGTATCCTGCTTCCTTAAAGCTCCATGCGTTTTTTGAGCAAAATGTTATATAAAACTCTCCTTCTTCCTTTAAAACACGCCTTATCTCAGAAAGTATCTGAATAATGCCTTTACTGTCAGTATGAGAAATTACATGGTATGCTAAAAGACAGTCAAAGCTGTTGTCCTCAAAGGGAAGCTGCATCATATCAGCTGCATGGGCTTGTATACTTAGCTGTTGTTCCTCAGCCCACTTATTCAACCCATTGACAGCCACCTCTGAAAGATCTATGGAAGCTACATTGAAGCCTGCTTTTGCAAATTGGATTGAGTGTCTTCCTCTTCCACAGCCAAGATCAAGAAAAGTTACAAACTCCTTTTCCTTCCAGCGGTTTATCAAGTAGTAGGATTCCTCACAAGGGGTAAACCATATTTTTTCTGTGTTTTTGTCCCAATCCCATGCCTTTGAAATGTTGGTCATTTAACTTCCTCCTTATATTAACTTCTATCTTCTCCACAAATAGAACCCAGCGACTATTAACCTATTATAGTCACTGGCTATTTATTTACACCTATTCTCTTAAAAACTCCCATTTAAATTCCTCTGCTGTATTTAGGCGAACAAACTGGAAATTTAAAATTATAAAGTTTATTCACTATAATATATAAAAATAAAAGCTTAAAATAGTTTTCCTCCTATCCCAAGCTCTTATTTTGAAATATTATATATTTACCTCATCAATACTTGGAAGTGATTCTATTGCACCCTTTCTTGTTGTGGTTATGGCGGCAACAGCATTGGCGAAATCTATAGCCTGCCTTGCGGCTTCCTCTGTAATGTTATCAATATCTACCTCTTTAGTGGCTACTTTGTATAGCACTGCTCCGATAAAAGCGTCGCCGGCACCTGTAGTATCCACTACATCCACACGTCTGCCATCAACAGATATATTAAAATCTCTGGTATAAAGCTCCGCTCCATCTGCACCCTTTGTGTATATGACTACCTTTACATCACCAACAAACAGTGATTTTATTGCCTCGTCCTTATCTTGGATGTTGGTTATAAATTCTAGTTCTTCATCACTTATCTTTAAAATATTACATAAAGGCACAAAGTCCAAGATAGTTTCTCTGCACTGCTGCTTATCATTCCATAAAAACAATCTGACATTGGGGTCAAAGCTTATTATTCCCCCTTTTTCCTTAACTGCCTTGATTGCTTTTATATGAGCGTATTTCACAGGTGCTTCGATAAGGTCTACAGAGCAGAAATGCAGAATATCCTTCTCACTGAACCACTCTGTACAAATATCTTCCTCTGAAAGCAGCATATCAGCACTTGGGTTGCGGTAAAACATAAAATCTCTGTTTCCATCTGCTTTGAGGCTTACAAATGCAAGGGCGGTATTTGCCTCATTAGTTCTAAATATATGGCTTGTGTCTACCCCTACATTTTCAAGTGTTTCTATAAGAAAGTCCCCAAAGGCGTCACTGCCGAGCTTTCCTATAAATGTGCTCCTACTGCCGAGCTTTGCCACCGCACATGCAACATTTGCAGGAGCTCCGCCGGGAGCTTTTTTAAAGGAGGTTACAGCCTTTAAGCCCACTCCTTTTTCACTGGGTATAAAGTCTATTAAAGCTTCTCCAATTGTAAATAACATATTATACTCATCTCCTTACACAATATCCCATTTACTTAAGGTAAGAATACAGTCACCCTTTGAGAAAGCACATATACCTACTGCATCCTTACTGGGATAAATCCTGCCTGTCATTACCTTCTCACCTTCATTTATGAATACCTCAACCGAGCTTTTATCTACGAATATTTGCAGCATCAGCTTGTTATCTATTAAATCAACATTTGTTCTTCTTTCCCCCTTAAGTCCACTGCCGGATTTATCACGATTGAAGTAAAACAGCTTATCCTCTTTATTATAATATATAATTGTTTCTTCTGCATCACTAACACGAAGCTTTAATCCAAATTCAAGTGCATCCTGAGCATCAAAGCATATATCAAGCTCATAGCTGTCACCGATTGTTTGCAGTACTTCTTCACCACTGAGCTTTAAATTGCTGACTGAATATTCATTACGTCGAAAGTCTGCTATTTCCTCCACAGGCTTGAAGTATAGTCTGCTGCCTTTCAGCACTACTTCCCTTGGCAATGTCATAGCACCTGCCCAATTGTGTTTGTCAGTTTGTGTAGGTTTCGGGGTCTCCCACATATCCATCCAGCCAAGCATTATTCTCCTGCCTTTGCTATCCAGTATTGTCTGTGGTGCATAAAAGTCAAAGCCATAATCGACAGAATAAAATTCATCGAAGCTGAATGTACCACAATCCAGATTTAAGTTTCCCAGCATGTATATGGTCGAATGCAAATTATTAAACTCATTTCCTCTTGGTTTAAGGTACTGTGGTGAAACCACTAATATGTCCCTATCTCCCAGCTTGAAAATATCTGGACACTCCCATGTGTTTCCAATACTACCGTGGCTTTTTGAAAGGCAGTTTACATACTCCCACTTTTTTAAATCTTTAGATTTGTACAGCAATACCTGACCATTTTCATTTTTATCCTTTGAGCCTATTAAGGTATAATAGCATCCGTCAGCCTTAAAGATCTTGGGATCTCGAAAATCCCTCAGGCTTGCATTTGCCGGGATACTGTATGTATCAATAACTGGATTGGAAACAAGCTTCTCAAAGGTGATTCCATCATAAGAATAAGCAAGACACTGGGTCTGAATATAGTCTTTGCTTTTATCTTCTCCTGTATAGACATGTCCTGTATACATCAGATATAGCATTCCATCCTTTTCAATTGCGCTGCCTGAAAAGCAGCCATCCTTGTCAAACTCACGATCTGGGGCTAGTGCCACAGGCAGGTACTCCCATTTAATCAAATCTTTACTTACAGCGTGTCCCCAGTGCATGGGTCCCCAAACAGGCTCGTAGGGATAGTGCTGATAAAACATGTGATACCTGCCTTTGTATTCAATAAATCCATTAGGATCATTTATCCAGCCCATTTCACCCATCAAATGATAATTTAATCTATATTGATTATTGACACTGCTTTTATTTTGTTCTATCCATTCATTTGCTTTGGCTATTTTATTATAAATGGCAATCAAACCCCTTAAATTTATTTTATAGAGCCTTGCATTACTCCCTTGATAATATGCTTTTGCATAAATAGGTACAAGACTATTACTGGTGTTATAGTCAACATGAGACCTGCCATTAAAAGACCATAGTCTACTGTATATGTACTAAAGAAATAAAAGGTTGATAAGGGCAGAGTCCTTTGGTTTGGCTCAATAAGCACCAAGCTTGGCAGTAAATAGTCGTTCCATATCCACAGTACATCCAGAATTGCAATTGTCATGGTAGTAGGCTTCAACAAAGGGAAAACTACCTTAAAATAAGCCTGTATCCTTGTACACCCATCTATCATTGCAGCCTCTTCCAGCTCCAGTGGTATGCTTTTAATGAAGCCATGATAGATAAATACCGCCAGTGAAGTACCAAAGCCGATATACATGTATATTAAAGCCCATTTGCTGTTTAACATTCCTATAGAACCATAGATTTTTACAAGGGGTATCATAATAGCCTGAAAGGGTATTATCATTGCCGCTACCATGATCAAAAACATAAATTGATTTATTTTCCACTTGTTTCTTACGAAAGCATATGCAGTCATTGAAGAAAAAATGGTAATCAATAATACACTAAAAACTGTTATAATAAGAGAATTCATAAAAGCATGAGAATATCTCATTTTACCTATGGCACTTATGTAATTGGCAATATTCATCTGAACTGGAAGCTTTAAAGGATTAGATATAAATTCCTTTGTCGATTTAAATGAGTTTACAAACACCAACAGAAATGGAGCTACGTATAAAAGGAATGTAATTCCTAAAACCACTGTGCTTATAAACTTCGTTATGCGGCTAGACTTTTCCATTAAGATTCCACCTCCAGCTTTTTGCTAAAATAGACCTGTGCCAAGGTAACAACTGCAACCATTATAAATAGGAAAAATGCTTCTGCCTGACCAATACCATACTTTTGTGATAAGAAGGCTTTTTCATAAACATGCATTGAAATCATCTGAGTACTCTTAAATGGTCCGCCCTTAGTTAGTGAGAGGTTTACATCATATACCATAAAGCATTTTTGCAGTGACAAAAATATACAGATTATAAAGGATGGAATCATCAGCGGAGTTACTATATTTTTTAGTCTGACAAATCCATTTGCTCCGTCGATGCTGGAGGCTTCCAATACTTCTTTTGGAATATTCATAAAGCCTGCAATATATATAATCATCATATATTCTGAATACTGCCATACTGTTACAATAACCAAAGTCCAAAATGCCTTATCAGGGTTTCCTAACCACGAAGCAGAAAAAAGAGGAAAGTTATACGTCTTTCCTATGTACACGAGAACATTGGTAAAGATAAAGTTCCAAACAAGACCCATAACTACTCCGCCTATTAGATTAGGAGTAAAAAATCCTGCCCTGAAAAAGTTCTGCCCTTTTAAACCGCTTGTGAGAGCGTATGCAAGGAAGAAGGCTATTACATTGGTAAGTATGACAGTAAAGAACACAAATTTCAGCGTTAGCAGTAGAGATGCCCAGAAAGCTTTGTCTGCAAAGACCGCAGCGTAGTTGTTTAAGCCGTTTAATGAGAAATTACTTGAGATGCCGTCCCAATTTGTGAAGGTCAGGTATATACCGAATAAAAATGGAATGATGATTACGGTAAAGAATATGAAGGTAGTTGGCCCTGCAAAAAACAAATATGTTTTTATGTCATTCCACAAATTTTTCTTTTTATTCATTAATTCACCCCCGATAATGCTATGACAGCAGATAACGGATAGGTATTTCTATACGTATCCGTTATCTGTTGTCGCTTATATTATAAAAATGTACTTAGACAAGGATTCTATTCTACATCCTTCCAATATGTTTGGATTTCATTAAACAAGCCTGCTCTATCCACATTATCGGACAAGTATTTCTGCATTGAAGCTCCTACCTTGGACCAGTGGTCTGGAGGTGTAGTTGTCATAAACTGTAGTGTTTGTCCATTGCTCATGTACTGCTTTATGGACTTTCCAAGTGGATCTGATGGCTCTAGTGTTATATTCTTAAATGCAGGTATTATATTTGCTTTATTAACAAGTGAGTCCTGACCGCTGCTGCTGTATCCCAGCCACTCTAAAAATTTCTTTGCAGCTGATTGCTGTTCTTCACTATTTTGCTCTTTATCTATGGCTACAAACTTTGTTACTCCAACTGGTATTCCTGCATTGCCGTAATCTTCTGCGTTATTGCTTATGGGTACAGGAATAAAGCCATATGCTTTGTCAGCTGTATCAAAGCTGTTGATTTGCGGCCATGCCCAGTTACCCATGAACCAGAAGCCAACCTCACCCTTTCCGAGTACTTCTGGACCTCTTTCATATGTACCGGATAGCGGATCGTTTTTGTCTAAATTATATTTTTTCATCAAATCAAAAGTATCTATTAATCCATTAAATACTTTATTTTCTGCTACATTAGCTTTTTCGCCTAGCAGGTCCTGTAAAAACCTTGCAACCTCTGCTGAATCCTTAGATTGTGCTGCATAAGCCGTGCTTAGAAAATGTCCAGCCAATGACCAATCCATAGGCGAAATAAATATTGGTGCTGTATTGTTAGCTTCCAGCTTAATAAAAGCGTCCTCTAGTGCTTTTGTAGTTTTGATAGTTGAAGGGTCAAAGCTGCCTCCAAAGGCTTTATCAAGTACTGCTTTGTTATATATAAAGCCATAACCCTCAACTGTCAATGGAAAAGCAACTACCTTTCCATCGCTCATAGTAGCATCATTCAAACTGCGATCGGCAGCATCATTAATCCACTTTTCCTTTGAAAGATCTGCAAATTTTTCTTTCAGCTTTGGTAAATCTCCGCCATCCAGCATTGCTAATGTAGGAGCATTGCCAGATGCATACATGGAAGATACTTTTTCAAAGGGTGACTGACCTGCTGGTGCCGGTACAATTTCTAAAACTATACCAGGGTTTTCGCTAGAAAATACCGCTGCCGCTTCTTCTAATTGAGCTTGTATTTCACCTTTTGAGTTTAACATGGTTATTTTTATTTTCTTTTCCCCAGCATTACCGCCAGTGGCAGATGCATCATCCTTTGCTGTGCCGCAGCCGACTAGGATTGAAATTGTGAACACTAATACAACCAGTAAAGATACCAAACGTTTCATTTTCATTTTTTTCCCTCCACACCTATAATTTTTTTCTTTAGCAATCACTTTTTTCTCAATTTCATTATATATCTCCTGATACCATATGTCAACCGGTTGACATATGGAAGTCATTTTATTTTATACAACAGGTTTTTAGCTTAAAACTCAAATTATTCCAAGCTCAGAACCTAGAAGGAAAGCAATAACCAACATGTAAATAAGTTAAATTTTATGGCTGCTTCCCTATAACTCTGCAAGCTCTCTTTTTTCTGGATTAAAATACGTTATACTAAATTTGCGACTTCTAAGATCAGCTTTTAACGTAGCCTTAAGTTCATTCTTTTTCCATGTGATTTCCAGCATATTGTCTTCACTAAGATCAGAAATTGAGAAATCACCGTCAAACACAGGGTAAAAATTACGGAACTTCATTAAGCTAAAAAGCTTCTTAAGTATAGGTCTTTCAAGATTTTGTGCTATTTCTTCCGAGGTATAGTAATGTCTGTTGATATTCCTGCCAACCTTTGTTTCCTCAAGAAGCTCTATATCATTTTCGCCGGCTAATAGTCCTACATAATAAACCTGTGGAATCCCTGGTGTAAAAAATTGTATTGCTCTGGCCAGCAGATAGGCATCATCGTTGTTACCCAAAGCTGAATAATATGTACAGTTGACTTGATAAATATCGAGGTTATTGTAAGCAACTGAGTTATATATTCTTTTTACATTGGCTCCTCTTGAGTATAGATATTCCTTGGTTTGTTCTATTTCTTCAGGTGTTAAAAGATCAATTACATCTACAACTCCTATTCCATCATGTGTATCCAAGGTAGTAAATTGATTTCTTGGGCATTGCTTCAGCCAGTTTATAAGGCGTTTGTTTGAACCGCTGTAAAGTGTATATAAAAGCAGCATAGGCAGTGCAAAATCATATACCCAATATCCCTTCTCTGCCAGTTTCATCTGAATAGAATAATGCTCATGTATTTCCGGCAGTATCTCTACTCCATGGGGTTCTAATATTGATTTTGCATATTCAAGCAGCTCCCACACCTCTGGTTCAATAAAGAAGCAGTTTGTACCAAGCTTTTTGGTTGCATATGCAAAGGCATCTAATCTAATAATGGAAGCCCCTTTGTCTGCAAGGTACAGCAGCGAATCCTTAATGAAGTTTCTTGTAGTCTCAGTATTTACATCAAGATCTATCTGTTCACTGTCAAAGGTACACCATATCTTCTCCTGAGTACCATCAGCAAAGTCAACCTCTACATATGGTGCTCTAGGCTTTCTTTTATATATAAGATCTATATCCTCCTGACTTGGCTCTCCATTTGGCCAGAAATTTTTATACCTTATAAATAAATCCTTATAAGGAGAATTATCCTTATTCTGTGCGAAATCCTTATAATATTCAGAGCTTCTTGATATGTGGTTGATCATAAAATCATACATAAGCTGAAAATCCTGTTTTAATGCCTCGATATCCTCCCATGTACCAAATGCCTCATCTACTTCCTTGTAGGTAAGGGGTGCAAATCCTCTATCCGCAGAAGAAGGATAGAAAGGTAATATGTGTACACTGCTGACGATTCCTTTAAAATGTTTTTTAAGATTATTCCCTAGCTCTTGTAAGTTTTTACCCATGCTATCCGCATATGTAATCAGCATTATCCCATTGTTTAAGGGCATTTTCTTCACTCCAATTCTTTAAATTATTAAATATATAAAACACATTGAAAGCTGCTTTAGTAACCTACGCTATAGGTGTTCTGTCAAAATAAATATTTTTTTACTTTGACAAATACAGAGCTTCATAGGTATTTATATTGATTATAGCTTTAAGAATGCCTATATGTCAACCGGTTAACATATGCGAATAAAAAATATACTCTTATTAGTGCGAACACCTTTAAAAGTATATTTTGTATAGCTTGTATATTATGTGGTTTCTCTTTCAATTAGTTTAACTGGCAGTATATTCTTCTTTTCAACTTCCTCTTGATTTATCTGCTTTATTATTAACTCTATGGCAAGTCTTCCCATTTCCTCAATAGGCTGTCTTATGGTAGTAAGCTGCGGCACCAATAAGGAAGCTACCATTGTATCATCATACCCTATAATCTTGACATCAGCAGGTATATTTTTATTCAGCCTATAACATACCTTGATAACATTTGCCGCCATATTATCACTGCTGGAGAATACTCCGTCAATATCAGGATGCTCCTCAAACAATCTATGTATCAGCTTTTCATACTGCTTGCTGTCAAATACATTAATTTCCGTTTGCACTGTTACATGCTCAACATTTCTGTTATTTACCTCTGCTATAAAAGCCTCATATCTTTTATTTGCCAATAAGCTTAAATTCAGATTACCGCTTATATGAGCAATTTTTTTGCAGCCCCTCTCAATCAACAAGCTTGTTGCCAGCTTACCCCCTTGAAAGTTATCAGAAGATATGTAGGGTATATCATTGGATATACACCTGTCAAAGGTTACAATAGGAAGCTTGGGATTTATATAGTCATCAACCTCCAAGGTATGACTCCCCATTATTATTCCATCAACCTTGTTTCGTTTAAGCATATCCAGATATTCTTTTTCCTTCACTTTATCCAGATGTGAATTGCATAGTAATATTTTATATCCCGCTTCATAAGCATAGTATTCTATATAGCTTGATAGCTCACTAAAAAATGGATGAGCAACTGTAGGTATAATCAGCCCTATTAAGTTGGACTTCCTCCTATACAAGGAACGAGCGATTTCATTAGGCTGATAGTTCAGCTCCTCCATTACAGCATGAACCTTCTGTCTTGTGGCATCGCTTATATATCCTCTGTTATTTAAAATACGTGAGACAGTTGTAACTGTTACACCTGCCTTTTGTGCTACATCTTTTATAGTAGTCATATTATTCCTCCATATGATTATGTCAAAATGCTAAACTTTTAGCATACCTATTATTTTATATGGATTAGTATAATAGTTATGCCTAATTTTATCAAGTGATTAATAAGGCACTGTAATTAATATCTGTTGATTTATCAATTATGGACTTGCCATACTATGATTAAGTATAGGTGCCTTATCCCATAAATCATAAGAATTGTTAGGGGCATGAACTCTCTCTACTCTAAGGATCTGATCACCCTTCTTCTGAATGCGTACATCATCTGGCTTATGTCTTTCTGACCAGCCCTTTGTGATAATATCCGAAGTCTCACTCAAGGTTTTATTTGTTTGATTTAATCGTTCACCATTTTGCTGTATAACTCTTAGACCTTCTTGTATATACTTAGCATCCAAGGTAACGCTCTTAGTTACTTCAAGCAGTGAAGCTTGTAATTTATCTTATAATTCAAAAATAGAAATCTGTGAAATTACTCACAGATTTTTACAGCTATTTAATATAGATAACCAACTGGAAAAATTCAATTTTGACGTTGTTTCTCTATAAAAAAGCTTGTAGGAAAAAACACAATGTTTTCTATATTATCACTGTTATCAACCTTAAAATCGGTATATTTGACATCCGATAAATTATCCAAGCTTATCCTTGCAATTTTGCCTATCATTATTTTACCCTTAGCCAGCACTTCTTTTTTTTCAGCTCTAATAAATAGATATAATTCCTTATCAACTAACAGACTATAGCTTATGTAATGACCTGTATCACTATTGATGCTTTTAGTTTCAATAATGTTAAAGTCTTTATCGCACTTTAGCAGCTTGTCATTAAAAAGAATGAACATGTATCCATCATAGCTTAGTATGTCTACAATGTTTTCCTCAAAGGTCTTTTGTGCTTTTATATCTAAAGTATCTTTATCAATAATACTAATAATCCTGGGATTGTAGTTTTTGTCCTCTGCTAAAGCATATAGATCATTATTCAGTAATTGAAGCTTCTTAAAGTTGTACAAAGAATCATGTGTTTGCTCTTCTATAAATTCATTTTTAACCAAGTCAAATTTCATTATTTTGCTGTCCCAATCACCTGCATCTATCCTCTTGCTGTTGCCGCTGATATAAAGTGTCTGATTTTCTATAATTAAATCATGGGGGTACATTTTTATAATTTCCTCATATAGAACCTTATCATTTACATCTTGGATCACCAGTAAAGTTTTATATATACCCTCTGATACATTTCCATTCATAATAGCTACTATTTTTTCATTGTACAGCTCAACTGCCGTAACGCCTGTGTATTTAGGATTATTTAGAAAATGTACTTCCTTTTTAGTGCCATTTGATTGGTATAGTATATTATTATTTTTTCTATGTCCCGACATTATTATGTAGTCATCACTATTAGCTGCAAATAATATGTCCTGCATTTCTAATGCTTCTTTACCTAGTATTCTGCCATTGGTGTCAATGTCCATTATTCCGCCCTCAGGTTTAAATATATTAGTATATATGATTGCATAGTCACCCTTAAATTTCTTTATTTGCTTTGTACAAGAAACTGAAAAAAAGCTTATTAATATAAGAAAAATGCATATTGCCAGAAGAGAAATATTACTTTTATACTTGTTATTCACAGATTTCATATTATTACCTCTTAATCTATAGTTTTATGGTTGCTTTCCTATAGAGCAGCCATAGGACTTCACCGCTGCAAAAGCAACGGTGAAGCTGCCTATGGTTGTATACTATTTAACCTGAGTCACGATATATGTATTGGATGAATTAACTATGTCAGCAGGAGCAATAACGCCATTTGGGAATGAGCCTTTTTCAACGTCAATGCCTGCATCCAGCCAAGCAAGCCAAACTAGCTGGCTGCAATAAAAGCTGCTTGTTGTTGTTTTATTAAAGAAATTCCAGTTATATGGCTTGCCTACTTGTTTTTGAGAATATGCTACTGCTTTATTGTATTGGCTTAGGCTTGCTCCATAAGGTCTTACCAATAAAGCTCCTGAGGAATTATTCCAGTTATTAGTATAGTATTGTACTCCATCCTTGTCAATCGGGCTGAAGCTCTTTGCATAGGATTCTATAGTCATTGCACTGTTAGTATCAACAATTGCAGCATGTCCAGCAAATCCAACGCTTCCTGAGCTTATTATAAGACTGACAAGAATATCTCCATATGTACCTAGAGCCGAAGAACCAGCCAGAGTAGCAACCATATTGCTCTTTGCATCCTTTTCAGCCGCTTTTCTTCCTTGCTCCAATAATTTGTCAATGTTTTTGTTTATAAACTCTATTGCTTTAGCATCCTGCTTTTTTACTTCTGTATAGTCATCATTTTCGCCAGCGGTTG
The DNA here is from genome assembly GCA_937930535.1 of uncultured Clostridia bacterium. GTDB lineage: Bacteria > Bacillota > Clostridia > Lutisporales > Lutisporaceae > CALGKJ01. The sequence goes on along the minus strand of CALGKJ010000008.1, from coordinate 12,993 downwards.
CAATAATACTCATAGAAATTAGCATAGCCACCGTTAGTATAATACATAATACCTTTTTCATATTAATCTCTCCTTTTATTTTATATATTTGTAATTACAACAATACTGTTTAAGGCAGCACCTCCCTACATATAGCATCATTAAAATATTAATTTTCTGAAACTGTTAGAATTGGCACTTTAATACCTTAATTAGTTAATACTAATATTTTAACTTATTAGTATAGTAACATAAATTTACCCTGTATACAACCATAGCCTCTGTCCTATATTTAAACACAAAGGGAAGCACCCCTATACTTCTATAGCACGCTTCCCTTTGTTTTTGCAGTAAATATTCTTTTTCCTATTATGCCTCTAGCATTTTCTTTAAATATCCTTCATTGAGCAAATGTACAGTTTTAAATTCTCTATTATAAAACACAGCCCAGTTATTAAATATACAAGGTACATTTTTTGCTTTTTCAAGGGTATCAATTTTTATGGTGTTTATCTTGATCTCATTATTATAACAGTATGCTTTTATTTGCTCTATGCAATTTGGAATATAAGGACATTGTAGTCCATAATACACTGTCAGTTCCTTTGATTCTATTGTTTGTTTCTTTGCATCATTTCTAAATTTTGGATTACTGCCATCAAAGGAAAGTGCCAGCAGCTCATATTCTTTGCCTATGCTGTCAACCACCTTAAAGCCATGCTTCTCCATGAATTTTTTATCCGACAAAAATGGTTTTTTCTTATTTGAGCTAATCACACATATTCCAGATTTCTTTTTGTCCTTTGCTTCTTGTATACAGTATTGCAGCAGCTCCTTGCCATAGCCCTTTTCCTTAAAGCTTCCCGATACCCATAAACAATAGATGTAGATATAGTTGTCTCCTTCAACTGGAACCCAAGCAGTTTCCAAGGGGGCATACTCAATAAATACTTTGCCCTTTTGATTTAGCTTCCTGAAAACATGTCCCTCTTTTATTCTTGCTTTCAGCCACTCCTTCTTGATATCTACACCTGCTTGATGCTTCTTATCTGCGATAGCACAGCAAAGATGTTCATTTTCGATATTTTCTAACGTCAGGTTTATAAATTGCTCTTGCATTTTTTATCCTCCTATGTATTGTGTATACATTTCATTCACTTCTTCCTCGCAGATAAAACCCGAAGCCCCTCCATTGTATCCAATTTTGTTACCTGCAAATATCATTGCCTTTTTTACTGCTTCATAGGGATTTTTATCTTTATTATAAAAATAAACAAATGAGCTTAGTAAAGCATCTCCCGCTCCCACAGTATTAACTACAGGTCTAAGGCTGACAGCATTAAATCTTCCAAGGAAATTATCTTCTCGTACATAAAGCAGTGCTCCTTCTTTACCAAGTCCTACAACAACTATTTTTGTATTATACTTATTGGTGAGCTTTTTAACAAACTCTTCCGGGGTATCTGTGAGTCTCTCATGACTCATAAACAGTATATCTGCATATGTTAAAAATTCCTTATGGTACTCGTCTTCCAGATCATTTATAACATGAACATCTGTTACAATAGGAATATTCAGCTCCTTTGCCAGCTTTAAAAATGGTCTTGATAAATTGGTATTGCATAAAACTGCTATGGAGCTATTCATCAGCTTCTTTTTTGCTATTTCATAAGGATAAACCATTTCCTGTGCGTTTTTCAAATCACAGAATATCTTTCTTCTGCCTTCTTGATCATATAATATTACTGATGCAAAGCTTTGATCCATGCATCTGACAAGTCCATCCTCAGGTATCCCTAGCCCTGTCATTTCATTATATATAACACTGCCATTTCCATCCTTGCCTAGTATTGTGCACAGCTCTACCTCTGCCCCGAGAGTTTTGAAGGCTTTGGTTAGGTTATAGCCTACTCCTGATACAGAGCTGGATAATTTGAAGCTCATAAATTGTATTGGGGAGTACTCCAATGGAAATGCATCAACAGGACAGGTTACTTCTATATTGGCTAATCCCATTATAAAAATCTTGCTCATTCTGCTTCCTTCTTTCTTATCTTTCATTTGCTTTATCAAGTACTTAGTAAGATACATATATTTTGTAAAGCCTTAGATGATTATGTAAACCCATAAATATAAATTCAGCTACCTTACTATTATACTAAATAAACATATGTAGGAAAAGTATTCCACATCAAACGAAAGATAAGCCTGCAACTTATTAGATTGCAGACTTTATTATAATAGTTTACCCCAAATCAACAGTCTTCTCAATGCTGGTCAAAAAGCCTTCAACCTCAGCAGCCGTTGACATTTTCATTACCCAATCAACCAGACCTTCCGTTTCCTTTTTGGAAAACTGCTTTATAATCCGTTTTGCTTCCAGCACTGAGGAGGGATTCATGCTGAACTCATCAAGTCCCATTCCGATTAATATGGGAATAAGCTTGGGGTCTGCTGCCGCTTCACCGCACATCCCCACCCATATTCCAGCTTCATGAGCTGCATCTATAGTTCTTTTTATGCTTCGCAATACTGCCGGATTATATTGGCTGTATAGATGTGCCACATGAGGATTCATCCTGTCTACTGCCATAGTATATTGTATTAAGTCATTAGTACCTATGCTGAAAAAGTCAACCTCTTTAGCCAGCAGATCAGCCATCCACACCGCGGCAGGTGTTTCAATCATTATTCCTACCTCCAGCTTTTCGCAAAAGGGTATCTCCTGCTTTCTTAAGCCGTCCTTGACCTCCTCCAGTATTTCCTTGGCTAGTCTCAGCTCGCTTAAGGCTGAAATCATCGGAAACATGAGCTTTGCATTTCCATGTACACTGGCTCTGAGAATAGCCCTAAGCTGTACCTTCCATAAATCCCTTTTGTCCAGACAATAACGGATTGCCCTATATCCAAGAAAGGGGTTATCCTCCTTGGGGAACTCCAAATAATCAAGAGCCTTGTCACCGCCCACATCAAAGGTTCTTATTACTACCTGCTTACCCTTCATTTTCTCCAGCACTGTTTTATATGCTTTATACTGTTCTTCCTCAGTAGGCAAGCTTGTTCTGCTCATATACAAAAACTCAGTTCTGAAAAGTCCTATACCCTCTCCGCCCTTTTCAATAACTTTTTCTACATCCTCCGGCAATCCTATATTGCAGGCAACCTCAAGCTTCACACCATCAGTAGTTATGGTTTCCGTACCCTTGATTTTTGAAAGAATTCTCATTCGTTTTTCTAACTTCTGCTTCTTATCGCCATACTTATCTAATATATCCTGCTCTGGGTTAACAATAACTGTTCCATTAGCCGCATCTATTATCAGCTTATCTCCGTTTTGTATCTTGATACATGCACCCTCAATACCAAATACAGCAGGAACCTCCATAGAACGAGCCATTATTGCTGAGTGAGAGGTCTTGCCTCCTTCTTCAGTAACAAAACCAAGTATATTATTGCTATCCATTTGTACAATATCCGAAGCAGTAAGCTCCTTGGTAACGATTATTACAGGCTCATTTACCTGCTTCAAGCAATCATCATTGCTGCCTGAAAGATTTCTGAGCATCTTCATGGACACTTCCTTAATGTCCATTGCTCTTTCCTGCATATATTCATTTTCCATTTCCTCAAACATCTTTACCAGTTGTTCACTTACTTCCTTCATTGCCCATTCAGCATTTACCTTATCTAGTCTTACCTTGCTTTGTACCTGTCCTATGAAGCCTTCATCCTCAAGAATCATTGCATGAGAAGCAAATATTTGAGCCTCATGCTTTCCTGACTTTTGCAGGGTTTGCTCATACAGCTCCTGAAGCTGGTTTTTACTTTTCTCCATAGCGTTTTCTAGTCTTTTTAATTCAGTGTCGATATCATGAATTTCATTTCTTTTTATTTCAACTGTCACTTCTTCTTTTAGCAAAACCTTTCCGATAGCTATACCGGGAGAAACGCTAATACCCTTTAAAAGCATCGTGATACTCCTCCTTATTAATAACTATTCATCCAGATCAGTTTCCAGAAGATTCTTAAGCTCCATAATTGCTGTTTCCTCGTCCTCACCCTCTAAAACAAGGGTTAGCTTATCACCTTTTTGTGCGCCCATACTAAGTACGGATAATATACTTTTAGGATTGTAAGCATTCTGCATATCATCATTTTTGTAGATTTTTATATTGGATTTTACCTTTGAAGCAGCTTTTGCAAAAATCCCTGCCGGTCTTGCATGCAGACCTTCCTTTGTATTTAGTACTATAGTAGCTTCCTTCATATTCTATTTCACCCTTTCGCTTTTTTTTAATACTTCTCTTGCTTGTGCTTTAGCAGGTATTCCTCTGCTTCGGCAGACCATAAGCCTTTATTAGCAGCAGTAATCTCTGCTAAGCCTGCGAAAAATGGATCATTCTTGCCTTTTTCTGCGAATTCGTCAATAGCGGTTAATTCCATATTGATTCCCGAATAAATAAGCTTCTTGCTGCCGGGTATATTGGGCAGATTCAGTGTTGTATCAATAACGCTGTCTATACCCCCAATATGAGTAAGCATTACTGCGGGATTAATAAGTCCCTTTGCACACATATCCAGTGACTCCCTCATATCATCTGCATTTCCTCCGGTTGAGCCCATAATGTGAGTTGGTGAATAGTGAACATTGTAGAAATTTACTTGTGCTTTAAAATTGGTGTCTGTAGGACCTGCAAAGAAATTCATGCAGCCGTCCTTCCCAAGTATTGCATCTGCCTGCTCAATAAGTGAGCTTACTGGTGCATAAACAAAAACATCATCATAGCCTTTGCCGCCTGTTATATCTTTTAATATTTCAACTATATTCTCACATTTTTTTGTATTAATAAATTTCAGCTCAACACCCTTTGCTTTTGCTGCTTCTATAGAAAATAGCTGTTCAGCTCTTTGAAGTCTTGTATCGTCTATATCTGTTACAACCAAAAGCCCCGGCTTACGGTCGCAATTTATTGCATAATCTATAGCCCCCAAGCCCATAGGGCCCGCTCCAGCCAACAGAGCCATATTTCCACCCTTTATAATACCCATATTATGTACATATTTTCCTGTTTCTGTATGATAATTAGAGTGAAAACCGCCAATTATGCAGGACATTGGTTCAGCCAGTGAGGCTTCATAAAAGCCCCTTCCCTCATAATTGAGAAGAAACCCAAGCTCCATAACCTCTCTGGGAATTATTATATAGGTAGCATTGCCACCAAAATATTTAAATGAATATCCGGGGGCATATGGACTTCCTTTATAATTAAGGGCTGGCTGTACTGCAAATTTTTGCCCTGCCTCAAACTGATGCTTCCAATCCTTCCCTACAGCTTCAATTACTCCTGCAAATTCATGTCCTGTTATAACCGGATTGACTGCAATATCCTCTGGCACACGCTTATGCTTTGTACCTTGTATTACTGCCTTGTAGGTAGACATGCATATGCTGTCAGAAACCACTCTTGCCAGTATCTCATCGTCTTTTATCTCAGGCAGTTCAAATTCTTCAAGCCTCAAATCATTTACGCCGTATAATCTTACTGCTCTTGTTTTCATATTTATGTCCATGCTCTGTATTCTGCGCAAAACGTAATGTAAGAAATTGCATGGACTCGTCACCCCTTTCACATATATTTCTAATTTCTTTCAACTCTCTCTCCTATACCTCTTCTACTTGATATATTCAGTTATGCTGATTTTACTTTTCCAAAATTCCGTTTGTTCCAAGGTTCCCATTATGGTTCCATCGTTTGAAACACTGGCTGTAGCAGCGGCAACAGCCAAACGAGCACTTTTTTCCAAATCCATACCCTTGGCTACGGCATATGCCAATGCCCCTACTATAGAATCCCCTGCGCCAACTGTGCTTTTTACTTCCACCCTTTCAGCCTTGGCGATCAGTGCCTTTTCTTCAGTTACAAAGACACTTCCCTGTTCACCCATAGATACAGCTACAAGCTTAATGCCTTTACTAAGAAGACCTTGTACCGATTTTACTATTTCATCAACATCATATAACTTTTTATTTAAAAGTCCTTCCAATTCATGCAAGTTAGGTTTTACTATATAAGGTGCTTCATTGACACCATTCTTTAGTAGTTCACCCTCGGCATCCAGTATGGTGATGGCTCCTTTATCCTTTGCCATACGTATCCATCTGCCGTATATATCTTTTCCTACATTTCGGGGAATGCTTCCTGACAGTATCAATACATCCTTTTCTTGAATCCTGCTGAGTATTTTTCCTTCAATCTGCTCTAGTGCACTTTGCGGTATTTCCATTCCTGGCTCATTGATATCTGTATGCATGTTATTAACAATATCTACTAGCTTTATATTAGTTCTTGTATTTCCATCTATTTCTACAAAATCATTTTTTATTTTCATAATGTTGAGCTGCTCTTTTATAAACAAGCCTGTATTACCGGCTATTATGCCTGTTGCCAGACTTTCTTCTCCCAGATTTTTTATCATTTTGGACACATTTATTCCCTTGCCCCCTGCATCCATATGGACTCTGGAAACCCTGTTGACTTCTCCCAGCTTCAAGTCTTCCACTATGACTGTTTTGTCTATGGCAGGATTCAGTGTAACTGTTATAATCATAATATCGCTCCTCTACAGCTTTATTCCGCCAGTAAACAGCTCTTGAACATATTCAACATCTCTTGTTGTTTTTAATTCTTCTGCAATTTCTTCTTCGTCCATAATTACAGCAAGATTTGAAAGTATAGATAAATGCTCTTTTCCTACTCCTGCAATTCCAATAACCAGATATGCCGTACCCTCTCCGAAATCAACACCCTCGGGAAATTGCAAAACAGCAATCCCCGTCTTTTTAATGCTTGCCTTTGCTTCATTGACTCCGTGAGGTATAGATACACCATTTCCTATATATGTGGATAAGTCTTCCTCTCTTTGGAGCATTGCATCTATATAGCTTTCATCAACATATCCTCCATTAACTAAAAGACTTCCAGCAAGCATTATAGCTTCCGTCTTGCTTATTGTCTTCAATCCCAGCTTGATATTTTCTTTTTTGAGAATCTGTTTTTCTTCAATACAGGTCTTCTCAACAGAATTATTTGCCCCTTTGTCATTTGCAGCTTTTTCTTCTGTGGCTCGACCAAGCTTAAATAAGTTTTTTAATTTCATAACAGCACCTCCTAATGCCAATACCCATGTGTTTATCTGGTAAAATATTCATGAGCGCAAACCGCAAAATTGCAGCTATGAAGTTTGCTCTCTATAGAACTGATAAAGTATAAAACTGAGCTTATTATAGACCTTATCCTGAGAGTCCTCTTTTATAGATGTGACAAAATCATCATCTTCTACTAATGCCCTTGTAATCTCGCTTAAAACTCTGATAGCTACCTTTGGTGCCTCAGTAGGTGCCACCATTAGTGCAACATTACAGATTTTTACTATGCTTTTATTAGAATCTGTAATGTACAGCGGATTTGCCAATCTGATGATCTTGAAATATATATCATTTATAGTATGGGTGCGGCAGTGCAGAAGCATTATTCCTTTTTGCTCCAACAGTACGCTTCCCTGCATTTCTCTCTTTTTTAAGTCTGACGCTAATTGCTCTATCAACCCTGAATCCTTGTGTATTATTTGGCTTACCGCAGCAATCAATGTGTCAACGTTATCCACACATATATTTTGTATTACCTCAAAATTATCCAATGCCTGCATAATTTTTTCGTTGCAGACATTCAGTAGCTGCAACCTGTCTTTAAGTTGAATACTTGTATTTGGCAGACTCTTTTTTCTGCTGATTTCTGTTTGAGTACGCTTTATAAATTCTTCTAGTTTCTTTTTATCTTCCATCATTAAGAGTGGGTTAACCACCACAACAGGAAGCTCACAATTTGGAATAGGTACTGTTGAGACTACAAAGTCTATTCCTCTTTCCTTCAAAATATCTTCATCAGGATTAATTGTAGATATGGTTTCTACTACCAACAGATTATTAAATTCCTTTTCCAATCTGCTGGCAAGAAGCCTTGAGGTTCCTATTCCGCTAGTACATGCTATGGCTATATTAAAAGTACTGTATTTGTTTTTGCTATTCTCCAATACTGCTCCAAGATGCATGGCAATGTATGCGATTTCTGAATCAGGTACATTTATATTCTCAAGCTCATTAACTACAGTAACGCATTTTTCAGCAGCATTATACAAGTCAGGGTAATGAATCTTTATTTCCTCTAAAAGGGGATTGCGTATATTCATGTTCATTTTTATTCTGCTTATTGCTGTGCCTAAATGCCTTACCAAGCCTAAAAGCAATTTTTCATTTTCTTCCATATAGCAGCCTGTCTCAAGCTGTGCGATCTGAATCATCTTTTTGACAAGCATGGTAAGTTTTAAGTCCTCTGCCAAGTCCTCTTGCTGATGTGCATTACTCTTTTTACAGCCCTTTAAATACATGGCAATATAGCCAATCTCAAGGGCAGGTATATCAAGCTTTAAGGCTGAGGCAGCCTTCCCTAACAATTCAGAGGCGACTCTATATTCCCGGCTATTTTGAAGCTCTTTTAGAAAACTCGGCTCTAAATAAATTTTTTCGTTGCTTCGTATTCGCTGTAATGCTATTGCAAGATGTATTGCCAACGCCGAGTAGGCATCATCTGCCAGTTGATATCCAAGTAAAAACTCCGCTCTATTAAGAAAATCCTTTAAGGCAGCAGCTATATCCTTATCTATAAATCTCCAAATCTGACTTTGCAAGGCTTCATTCTTTCCACTCACAAAGTTCATAATTTGTGAGTGGGAAGCCTGCTCATACAACAAGTCAGCAATAGCGCACCTTATATCCTTTTCATTACCTGATATATAAGCTCCCAAACCCGGTCTGCGTATAAGCTTCAAGCTGTATCTTGCCAGCCATTTCTCCGCTTTATCCAAATCACTGCTGATTGTTCCATCAGTGACATTAAACAGGCTGTTAAAGTACATTGCCTTTAACACCCTTTGCTTTAAAAGCAATTCTCCCAAAATTATTGTCTGACGTTCTTCTGGTGCGTAAAATTTATTAGTCTTTTCAGCCTTAAGCAGCTTGAGGATTATCTCCCGCTCGATATTACTGACCTTTAACATAATACCAGTGCCTTTTTTCTTTTCTAGTGCATATCCGTTTGATTCCAGCCACCTTTCAACAGGCTGGAGCTCCCGTAATACCGTACGGGAGCTTACTTCCAACTGCTGTGATATGCTTTCAATGGTTATATATACGTCCTGCTGACAGAGAATTTTTAGTATTTCTTTTGTTCTAGGACTGATTTTCACAAATAACCACTGCCTTTCAAACAATATCAGTGTATGACTATAGTTATGTCTATAGTTATCTATGGTTCTGTTAATAGTTATGCCAATCGCTTTAGCAATTCTTCATATTGCTTTCCGTCCATAAAGTTTGTTATAGTATAGAGCTCTGCCTGAGGTGCTACACTTCTAGCTCTTCCGCTTAAGCTTTCATGGGTAATAACAAGCTGTGCGTTTTGCGGAATATCATCTATTGCACAATGCTCTACTTCTACATTCAGTCCCATCTTCTTAATTCTGTTTCTAAGTGTTGTTGCACCCATTGCACTTGAGCCCATTCCTGCATCGCATGCAAAAACTATTCTGTTTATACTTGCTGCAACTTTTTTGCTTGCTGCCTTAAGATCTTTGACCGTAGCTTGCGCATCGCTTAATTCCTTACCTGAGAACTCTTTTGATCTTTTTATCAGCACTGCTCCTACCAAGAAGGATACTGCTGTAGATACCAGTACTCCTGCTAACACAGGGAAAAGTCCTCCCTTTGGTGTCATTGCAAGATACATTATTATGCTTCCTGGTGCAGGTGGTCCTACAAGACCTGCTCCCAGCATTGAGAAGGTCAATACTCCAGACATTCCGCCAGCTATTACTGCTAACAGCATTATTGGGTTCATAAGCACAAATGGGAAGTATATTTCATGTATTCCGCCAAAGAAGTGTATGAGTATTGCAGCAGGCGAAGATTGTTTTGCTACACCCTTTGAAAACACAAAATATGCAAGTAAAATTCCAAGTCCAGGTCCAGGGTTTGACTCCAGCATGAAGAATATAGATTTTCCCAGCTCTGCAACTTGTTCTACTCCCAGAGGAGTGAGAACTCCATGATTTATAGCATTGTTTAGAAATAGTATTTTGGCCGGCTCTATTGCCAAGCTGCTTAATGGAAGCAAACCTGCTTCGACAATGGCCTTTACAAAGTTACCAAAGGCATTAGTTGCCGCAACAACTATTGGTCCAAAGGCAAGCAGACCTGCACATGCTAAAAGCATACCTATCACGCCGTCTGTTAGGTTATTAACAAGCATTTCAAAACCAGCAGGTATTTTACCCTGCAATGCCTTTTCAAGCTTCTTGATTATGTATCCGCCTAAAGGACCTACCAGCATTGCTCCTAACAGCATTGGAGTTCCATCTGCCAGGTTCTTGTCTCCGCCTGAGCCAATCATTATACCGAAGGTTGCAACAGCACCTACTACAGCACCTCGCTGACCTCCAACCATTCTGCCGCCTGTATATCCGATTAAGATAGGCAGCAATGCTTTCAGCATTGGCCCTACCATTGTTGCAAGCTTTTCATTTGGCATCCATCCCGGACCTATGAATAATGCAGTTATAAGTCCCCATGCTATGAAAGCACCAATATTAGGCAGTATCATTCCACTAAAAAATCGGCCGAATCTTTGTATTGATTCTTTAACCTTATTTCCAGATGTAACCGGAGCTGTTGACATATTTATACTTCCTCCTTTATTTTCATTTTGATGGCATGCCTCAATAATATTATCAACTTCATTATACGTTGTAACCCAAGGCAACTCAAGGATAAGAAACGAACATATGTCATTATGTAAAAGTGACACAATTGTTAAAAGTACTCTCGCATCGGCTTAAAGCCATGCATTTTTATACAACCAGCCACTAAAAGTTTATAAAAAAATTAGAAGTCTGTGATTGCTCATATCACAGACTTTATACTACTAACTATTAAGGATCAGACGATCCATTTTGTATAACAGGTATTCCATTATGCCTTCTTCATCAGAGGTTTCCTTCAATTTCAGTAATGCCTTGATATCTTTATCCTCAAGGCATATAACAAAGTCCCTGCGATGATATACCGCATCTCTGCACCGCTTTAACAGCAGCTTGTCATCTTCAATCTTGCGGCAAACGAGAAAGCCGAATCTGCCAGTAAGATCTCCAAACCTGCCAAGCAGTTGATCAACTTCGGGGTTTTTGGGATCACTAGAATAGTTTTTGCATTCTATAAGAATTTTGGGGCATGGAATATTATTCTGATATCTTATATGTGCAAAAAATCCAGTGGTATCACGATTATCAAAAACTATATCTACTCTTTTTCTACCCTCATTCATAGGTACTTCTTTTTTCCCCCGTTTTAAACTGCGGTCAAAAATAATGCTTAGACATCTGAATATCAAATCATGGTATGCATTAGCATTTTCTGTGCCCTCTGGTATTGCTTCTAATTCCTTTATAAGCTCCTCTGCGTTAACAGGGGGTAAAGGCAGGCCTTCGGGTGTACTGCTTTGACGTACTATAGACATCATTTTGAAAAACTCTTTTTCATTAATTTTTGACTGGTTTTCCCTATAAAAATCAAATAATTCGATTACATGATAAGCACTAGGCTGTATTTCCTGACTTTCCATAAACTCTATAAGATAGCACAGAAGACCTTCCTTGTCATTGTTATAATCCAGTGCTAATTCTTTAATTAGTTCTATAATAGCATCCCAAATTTGCTCCCGTACTTGTATTGAAAATGAAGATAGCTTATCAACGTCTGGCGGATATAACAGGTATTCAATGGGATAATCACGTATAAAGTCCTCCTTGATTTTAACCAGATTGGAAATCAATATTTCCCCTGTTCCAAAGGCTTCCTCCAATGGCGAACATGAGATGTCACTTAAATCTAAATCATCAAAAATATTACAGCCGTCAACCTCTTCAGCAGCATATTGAAAGCCATATTCGTTAATTGTTGCATAAACTGCTCTATATTCGATATCTCCAGATTCAAACCAATAAATCCTAATCCCTTTTGAACGATATATATAATTAAATCTGCCAAAAGCAGAGCCATATATGCCATCCTTTAAGATAAAACCGTTTTTTGGAAACAGCTTAACATGGTTTAGCTTATTTTCCGGCTCTTTTTTTCCACGTTCAAGATGGGCAATAATGCCTTTAACCAATTTTTCTTCTAATTCCTCTTTTTCAGCAGAAACTGGTACATAAATATTCTCTGCCACCTCATTAAACATATCGTTATCACTGAATACCTGATGAAGGGCTTTTAAGTCTTGTTTTGATACAGTAGATTTTTGTCTCCAGCTATCTTCAAGAATCCTAGTAATAACACCACCAGTTAATGCATCAGATTTTAGATAATAGTGGTTCAATGGTGGTAACCTCCCTTATTTTAATATAGTATAAGATTAAATAACTCATCATTCATTAAATTCTATCCTGACCATAATAATCCCTGCTGATAATTTCAAATTCCCTTATCCAGCTTCTATATACACATAAATTACCTATCCATGGTACAGTTCTTTATATTTTCCTGAAAATGTATTATAATCAATAATATAAGCGAATGCATTAAGGGAGGTTTATATATGAGTATAATCAGAAGTACAGACGAACCCATTGGAATTATGGCTAAGCTTATGGCTGAGCTATATTATTTTATGGCTAAGGAAATGATAGATAATCTGGGGGAAGAAAAGGGTAAAGAAGCAGTAATAAATGCTATTACTAAATTTGGTGAGTCCAGAGCAGCTCGAATGAAGGAGGAAGCAGAAGAAAGAGGTCTTGAAATAAATGCCGAAACCTATAAGCTTGTCAAGGATATGCCCACAACCTCTTGGAAAAAGGATCCAGAAAATCCCGATGATATAGTATACTGTCCTATGAATGATATGT
>CALGKJ010000007.1 GCA_937930535.1 uncultured Clostridia bacterium | reverse complement strand
TAATCTTTCTCGAGAGCATATCTTGGTGTATGGTTCTTTTATATAATTAGTGATGTTTATGATGTCTTCTGGTTTTTCTTTTTACTATCTCTTTTTTTTCTTTTTCCAGCTTTTCTATTTTTTCCTTGTGCTTATCAATCTTTTTTAAGTTTTTTATTTCCTGCTTTATCTTCTTAATATATCCTTCCAACTGCTCTATCTTAGCTTCAGGAGTTAACTCCACATCCTGAAATAAGTTTACTTCTTCTGCTGGTTTTCTGCTGCTCATAAACTCACCCCTTAACTAATTGATGCTAAAGCGTTATAAATAACCAACTCTAAAACTCCTTTAGAAAGTTCTCACGAATTTCCCTGTCATCTACAATCCTATTGAGCCTCATCAAAAAATAGTCCATGCTCCACGGCTGGTTTTCTACGTAAAATTGCAGCCCAACCTGCCAGAAATCCTGTGGAAATGTCATAAAAGCTTTTATAACATTAAGTTCTTTATCGGATATGGTATACTGCTTGTTATACTCATCTAGTATAAAGTAAGCTTTTCTCGTATCCCATAAACCGTATCTCATGTTTCTTATTATGATGCTGGCTATATCATGCAGTCTTGTATCCATGATACAGTAATCAAAGTCAATAATATAAGTCTTATTGTCGGGGGTTATTAGAAAATTGTGATTAGCCATGTCATGGTGGCAAAACTCTCCCTTTTCCTTGCTTTGCAGAGATACTTCCTCATAGGAACTGTTCTTAAGCATATCAATACTGCTTTTCCCTTGATTCCAGTAAAAAGAAAGGTGCTTTGCATATATTTCATCAAACTCACTTATAAAGTCCTTTTCTTCTATCGCCTTGCTAAACTCAAGCAATTCAATGCACTTTCTGCTAAACTTATCCGTCCACTTATTATAATAAACTCTGGGCTTCGCTTCAACGGGTGGTACATACCCCACGGAAGCTCTGTGCAGATTGGCAGCAGCATTAATAGCCATTTTAAGCTCATCTGCTTTCTTAAACTTACATTCTCTGCTTTCCAGCCAATCTACTACATAATAAATATATTTATCCTCTTGTATACATATTCTCCCATCCAGTGTCCTATTGTATGGAATTACTCCTTCAAAGCCGTTTTCTGCAAGGTGTTTTACAGCAGTAAATATAAATTGAAAATAGCTCTGACTCATGTGAGCTCTTTTAATGCATTTTGTACCCTTATCAGTTTCTGTCTTGTAAACATTTTTATTTTTTTCATAGCCTTGTATCCTGAATCCATATAGTTCCTCCAGCAGCTTTATGTCCATACTTACACCTCCCGCAGAATCCCTGTAGCTTTTATAAAATGTCATAAGGAAGTCATTTTATAATTATTATAATTACCATTATATGAGGAAGCGGAAAATGTGTGACTGGATAAAAATAAGTCTGCGGCTTATTGAAGCTAAGCCGCAGACTTATTTTTATCATTATTTTCAAACAAATAAATATTATGTAAAATAATTTCTTATTGAAAACTATAGTTTTTTGGCAAAGGCAATTATGTTTCCGTCAAAGTCTGAACAATAAGCAGTATAGTCCCCCCAATTTCTTGCTGTTCCCTTACTTATGCCTTGTCCTCCAGCTTTTATTGCTCTGTCATAATATTCGTCGGGGTTGTCTACAGACAAATAAAGCTCACATCTTGCTATTGCTTTGCTGCTATCCACATTTTCTACTTTGTTATCCAAAATTCTCACAATACCGTCTTCTGGCATAAGACCTAATAATATATTACTTCCGATGCTGAACTCCGTCATTCCCGGTACATCTAGTATAGGCTTTAAGTCCAATGTACTTTCATAAAATGATTTTGATTTTTGTTGATCCTTTACAAATAGAATGAACATAGCTCTGTTTTCCAGCATATTACTTATACCCTGCCTTTCATATTTATCATATTTTCTGTTATTCTATAGAGAAACAACTTCAAATCTATTTTTTCCAGTTGTTTCTCACAAAGAGATTAGCAACTCTTAACGAAAAGTATTTTGAGTTTTAGAGTTGGTTATCTATAACTCATAGCTTAAATGCTGCATTAAAATGTATCCTTTATGGCAATGGCACGTACTGGGGATCCGTCAGCATTTTCATATTTCAAGGGCAGACATGAAAAAATAAATATTTCTTCTCCTGCTGACTCTAGGTTTGTCAGATTCTCAATTACTATCATATTGTTTTTAAACAACATATAGTGTATGGGAAATGTTCTGGTTTCCATATCATCAATAGAAATTGCGTCTATTCCTATTCCTTTCAGCTTTAAGCTGACCAGCCATTCAGCGGCTTCCTCTGTGAGATATGGAAATTTACCAAAATATTTATCACTACCCCAATATTTGCTCCATCCGGTTTTTAATATTATAAAATCTAATTCTTTCAGCTTATCCTTATGCTTAAGCAAAGTCTCCTTGGTTATTTCACTACCGTTGATTTCAGTAAAATCAAGTATAACAGCTTTCCCGACAAAGTGACTGATATCCAATTGTTCAAGTGAATCCGCTTCTGCCTGCATATGTGAAGGTGCATCTATGTGAGTGCCGATATGCGAATACATGGACAGCTTTGTTTCTGCAAAACCGTCCTTTGCAATTGTATTTGTCGGAAGTATTGTAGGCGTTTCAGTACCGGGAAATACTGGCATATCTGGTTTTATTATATGTGTAAGGTCGATTATTTTCATGCTATCACCCCAATTTGTTTTACTATTATGCTCTATTAGTCTTATTCTACATTTTATAGAATAAAATTACTATATCTATATAAAAAGAAATAGACCTCATAATATTATACGAGTGCCTATTCCTTGCTGAATGCTGATTAATAATATATGGCTATACATATTCTTACTGGACAATAGAAGCAATTATTTGAACAAATTCATCCTGACTTAATCCCACTGCCTTAAGGCTATAACCTATTTCCTCATGTATAAAGTTAGAAATAAATGTATCAGTTTTTTCATTGTATCCAATAACTGCATTTGTACTGCCAAAGCTTGATTCTGTTTCAGTATCAAAGGCATATAGCAAATCTGTAAGAGGGATTTGACCCTGCTGGAATCTCAACTGTACAGACCTGTCTTTATTGTCTTGACTTGGTGTGCTATATACAAATCCATTCATAAGAAATATACTGCCATCTGGGTTATAGTAAATCTTAGTTGTATCCTTTGAAATAAACATATCCTTTGGTATCTCTATGTTTTTGTTTATACCAAGCTCACTAATATACTGATTATAGGATAGCTCTTTAGTATAATATCCATCAGGCAGCTTTATTTTGGTACTGGATAAATTATTTATTTTGTTTATGTGGATCTTGTTCTCTATAGATAAACTATTATTATTTTCACCAGACTTTACTTTATCTGTGTTGACTATGTTAGCAGCGGTATCACTATCGTTTCCTTTAATGCTATTGAATGGATATCCTAAAAAATTATCAGCCAGCATAAAGGAGCATATAATAACAAAGCTTGCGGCAATCAAAGCATATCTAGGTCTAATGCTTAGTATTTTTTTCCTTTGATACGTAACTTGTCTATTCTCCTCCAAATCTAATTTCTTTGATATTTTTCCCCAATAGTTTGGGGTTTCCTCTGCTTCTGCTATCAGCTTTTTTTTCAAATCTTTCTCAAATGAATTTTTCATATTAACACCTCTCTACTTTTAATATTTGTTTTTAACTTCATTATTGCACTTTTATACTGCCATGCAACTCTCCCTAATGACATATTAAGAATCGAGCCTATTTCCCTAAATGTCAGCTCTGAAAGTAAATGCAGCTTTATTATCATTTGTTGTGTTTCCTCAAGCTGATTAATATAGGTATTAATATTTTCATCAGCTATAACTGATTTCTCAATATCTATACTATCATCAAGCATTTGACTGCTATCATCAGGCTCAGAAAATAGTACTTCCTTGCGTTTCCTTATGACATCAATTGCCTCGTTGTGTACTATTTTCATAATCCAAGCTTTGGGGTTTTTGCCTGCCTGATAGCTTTTTGCATTGTTTAATATCTTCATAAAAACCTCTTGTGATACATCCTCAGCTAACTCCCTATCTTTTAAGATGGTGTATGCATAAGCATATACCTGCCCGCCTAATATGTCATATATATTTTTCAGAGCATTTTTTTGTCCTTCGACTATACATTCAATATAATATTCCAGTTCCTTCGTCAGCATTTTTTTCCCTCCTCGTTAATATATACGGTTCAGCTATATATTTTTTATGGCATAATAATGAAATTTTAAAAATTTTTTTGATGTACGAATTCTATATATATGTAAAAGGTCATATAAGTTAAAAAGTGAACCTCCTTATATCCTT
>CALGKJ010000006.1 GCA_937930535.1 uncultured Clostridia bacterium | reverse complement strand
ACTTAGAAGTAAAATTGAAGAGCAGTTTGGCAAAATACCAGATGAGGTATTTTTAGAAGTATTGCAGGTAGCTAAAAATGACGTTCGAGCTAATATTTCCAGATACGGTAAAAAAGCAGATTATGCCTATGTATATTTTGTTGCTGAGTGTTATCTGAAGATGATAATCAGACAAGGAATCCATTGGTTTTAAAAGGGCTATATCAATATAGGTTCTTAGCTTAAAACTTAATATTCAATGTTAAAAAAAGCAACAACCCAAATATCAATTGAGTTGTTGCTTTTTTTACACTAAAACTTCCTTTAGACACTTTATAAAAATTTTATTTTCTTCCATGGTACCTATACTGACTCTCAGCCACGTATCAGGGTTAAAGCAGTTTTGAGGTCTGATTATTACACCTTTTTGAAGAAGTGCATTAAATACTTCCTCAGAATCTTTTCCTGAATTAAATATTATATGATTTGCTTCAGTTTTTGCATATTCAAGCCCCATTTTATCAAACTCGGCATAAATGTAGTTTTTGCCCTCTGTATTATTATCTACCACCTTTTTCAAGAATCCATCATCATTAATAGCAGCAACAGCAGCAGCCTGTGTAATAAGAGTAACGTTAAAGGGGTTTCTTACTCTGTTGATTATAGAAAGTACTTCGGGGTCGCCTATTGTGTATCCGATTCGTAAGCCTGCAAGACCATAGGCTTTGGACAGAGTTTTCATGGCTATCATATTTTTATGCTTTTTAATATAGTCAATGCTGTTTTTAGGATAGGACTCATTGGTTACAAACTCGCAATAGGCTTCATCATAAACAATTAGGGTAGTGGAGGGGATTACTTCAATAAGTTCTTGCAGTTGTTTTTCTGTAAATATTGTTCCTGTAGGATTGTTGGGGTTACACAGCCAAATCAGCTTAGTCCTAGGACTTACAGCCTTTTTAAAAGCTTCGATGTCATAAGTAAGGTTTTTTAAAGGTATAGCCTTTATTTCTGCACCCATCATCTGGGAAGTAATAAAGTACCTTGGAAATGTTACTTCTGACATAATAACCTCATCACCCTTGTCGATGAAGGATTTAGCTATAAGATCAACCATTTCATCTGAACCGCATGTAGGGAGAACCATTTCAGGCATCACATCATACTTCTTTGCAATCGTATCCTTTAGAAGTGTTGCATTACCATCAGGGTAAAGATTAATTTCATCTAAAGATTTTATTACAGCTTCCTTAACACAGGGTGAAAAACCAAATGGGTTCTCATTAGATGCCAGTTTAATAACATGCTGTAGTCCTAACTCTCTTTTTACATCCTCGATAGGTTTGCCAGGGCGGTACACCGGCATTTTATCCAGTTCTTTTCTATATACGATATTCATGCACTTTCCCCCTTAATTAGTTTAATGTGAATTGAAGTAATATCTATAAATAATGTTATTGTTATATATAGCATTGCTATTTAATTTTACATGATGTAAAAATACATAGTCAACTTTTTTTGTAACAAATCAAAAAAAATCATAAATTTATATAAAACAGTACTCCCTTCTTCTATAGTACTATTTATATTTTTGAATTTTCTATATAATGAATAATATTGCAAAATAAGCTTTTTACATGGATGACTTTCATATATGTAAATATACTTGAATATAAAACCAATAAATAGCTATTTTAACCGTCTGAAATGACCTAATTGTGCATTTTTCTCTTTACATTTTTTGCTTATAAAGATAAAATTAATATTACAGTGTATTTTTACTTAATTCAGCAGAATAAATGGCAATAAACATGTATAAGATTATAATAGACAAGACCTGTAGCCTCAAGTTGCCGTAAGAAGTAGCTATTGTCATAGGTATTACACTAGCACATTCTGAGTATATGAACGTATTTAAAGGTTGAGTTATAGCCTTATGTTCATTAATTATATGCTGGGTATAAGTCTAAATATTATTTTGTAGGCATGATTTATATTTGCTTGCTTTGGGAAGAATAAACATAAAAAAGGGGGAATTTTTATGAAAGATTACAGAACCGAAAATCTTAGAAACATAGCAATTATTGGACACGGCGGTTCAGGAAAAACTACCATAGCAGAAGCAATGCTATTTAATACTGGTGTATTAGATAGATTCGGAAAGGTTGATGAAGGAAATACAACTACTGATTTTGATCCGGAAGAAATAAAAAGAAAGATTTCTATTAGTGCCGCAACTGCTCCATGTGAATGGAAAGATGTAAGAATTAATTTAATTGATACTCCAGGTTATTTTGATTTCGTAGGTGAAGTAGTAGCTGCTTTAAAGGTATCTGATAGTGCTGTTATATCTGTTGACAGCGTTGGTGGAGTTGAAATTGGTGTTGAAAAAGCATGGGATTATGTAAGCGATGCAGGAATGCCTTGTTTGTTCTATGTAAATAAGATGGACAGAGAAAATGCAAACTTCTTAAAGGTTGTAGAACAACTGAGAGAGTTTTTTGGAAATAAAATAGTTCCAATCGAGATTCCTATAGGTGCAGAAGCTAGCTTTAAAGGAGTTATTGATTTAATCAGCTTAAAAGCTAGAGTTTCAGAAGGCAATAAAACTGTTGAAACCGATGTTCCAAGCGGATACGAAAATGAAATTGAAGAATATAGAAATATTATTATAGAAGCTGTTGCTCAAACTGATGAAGCGCTAATGGAAAAGTTCTTTGGCGGAGAAGAGCTTACTGCTGATGAAATCGTTAAGGGCTTTAGACTTGGAGTAATAAATGGTGACGTTATACCAGTTCTATGCGGAGCTGCTGTAAAGAATACAGGTGTAGTAACACTTATGGATACAATATTGAAGTTCATGCCATCCCCTGCGGATAGACCTTCAATAGAAGGCTTAAATCTAAAGACAAATCAAAGAGAAAAGAGAACTATAAGCGTTTCAGCTCCGTTCAGTGCACAGGTTTATAAAACTGTTGCTGACCCATTTGTTGGAAAGATATCAATGTTTAAGGTTATGACTGGAGCACTTACATCCGATATGGAAGTTTACAACTCTAATAAAGAAAAGAAAGAAAAGCCAGGTAATCTGTTCCTTCTAAGAGGAAAGAAGCAGGTTATTATGGAGAAGCTTATTGCAGGAGATATAGCTGCTGTTGCAAAGCTGCAATATACTACTACTGGAGACACACTTTGTGAAATGAACAATCCAATAGTATATGATGCTACAAAGTTCCCTGCGCCAAGTCTTACAATGGCAATTGCACCTAAAGCAAAGGGTGACGAAGATAAGATAGGTAATGGTTTACATAGGATTGTTGAGGAAGATCCAACTTTAAAGGTTGAAAAGAATGCTGAAACAAAGCAAACTCTCATTTCTGGTATGGGTGACCAGCATCTGGAAATAGTAACAAAGAAGCTTGCTAATAAATTCGGTGTAGAAGTATTACTAAGCGATCCTAAAATACCATACAGAGAAACTATAAAGAAATCTGCTAAGGCTGAAGGAAAACATAAGAAGCAGTCCGGCGGACATGGTCAGTATGGACACGTATGGGTTGAGTTTGAGCCAATCCTTGGCGGAACTACTGATTTTGAATTTGTTGATAAGGTTGTTGGCGGTGTTGTTCCAAGACAATATATACCTGCTGTTGAAAAAGGCTTGCGTGACTGTGTAGAAGAAGGAGTGTTAGCAGGCTTCCCAGTAGTTAATTTGAGATGTACATTATACGATGGTTCCTTCCATCCTGTAGACTCTGCCGAAATGCCTTTTAAAATTGCAGCATCCTTAGCATATAAGAAAGGTATGGCAAGTGCAAACCCAGTATTGCTTGAGCCAATTTATCATGTTGAAGTACTTGTTCCAGATGAGTACATGGGAGACATAATTGGCGATCTTAACAAAAAGAGGGGAAGAATACTTGGTATGGAACCAGTTGGCAAGTTACAAAAGGTAACTGCTGAAGCTCCGCTATCAGAAATGTTCAAATATGCGACTGACTTGAGATCAATGACACAAGCAAGAGGAACCTTCACTATGTCCTTTGTAAGATATGATGAAGTACCTGCTCAAAGTGCTCAAAAAATAATCGAAGCAGCAAATGCAAACAAAGATAAAGAATAATTTTTTAATAGATAAGATAAAACACGGTAAATTTTGGATTTACCGTGTTTTATCTTTATGAGCATATTTATTTTGAACATTCATAAACTAATAAAGTATAGAAAGGCAAACTTAATGCTTGCGTTCTATACAGAATATAAGTGCTTTCTATCAGAAATAAATAGTAAATATAGTATTTTTATTATTTATATTGAATAAGAACTATTTATTAAGTAATCATAATGCAGGAGGAAATGTATGGTTGAAAGAACACTGAGCCTTAGTGGTGACGTATCACTTAATGATGTAAGACGAATAGTTGAAACAGCAAAGCAAATGGGGCATGAAGAGCAGCTTGTCCTATCTATGAACAGCATAGACTCATACAAAGTAGAAAATGTATTTTCAGTCTTGGAAAGGCATAACTTTGAATGTTCTACTAAGGGCGGTCATGAGGGTACGGACTACTATATAATAGCAAGGAAAAAACGATAACTGGAGGTTACAGTATGGATATAAATAAACTAATAAGCGGCGAAATGGAAGATAAATTAAATGACGCTAGCCTATACGGTGAATTCGTTTCAACCTTTCATTACTGGACTAGTTCAGAGGAACTGCACAATAGAGGTAAATACCTTCAAAATTTAGGTAGAAAGCCTTAGTTGAAGGAAAGTCTAAAAGTTCTGAGCTTTTAGACTTTCCCTTTATATAAGTACAGACAGAAGGAGTTTTGCTAGCAGAAAATATTTAAAGCAATTTTAAGAAAAGTTGAGAATTAGGCGCATAAATATTAATAACTATATATAAACGCTAAAAAAAGCAAATAATTGTAGATTCTCATGATAATTGTCCTATAGATGTACTAGATTGAACCCGGGATAAAGTGGGATAAACCGTTGCAATTAGGGATTCGGTGGGACATAAACGATTTGACAAATACCGTGAGAAAAATCACTAGAAATATTTTGTTCAGAATTGCGTTTTTTAATACTAAATGTCCTCTATATATTGGAATATAAGGATTGAACGATATTTTTATATTAAAAACCGTGATATTAATGAACTGGAAATTGGTTAGCGTTATAACGAATATACAAATTGCGTTATAACGTAACGATGGGTTCTGAAAGTCTAGTAATTTCAATGCGATATTAAATTTATAGCGTTATAGCAGAGATTATATTAGATTTTAATACGCACATTTAGTTTACATTTTTGCTTATAAATAAATACTAACTAACTTTGCTTAAAGAATTGTAAGAATACCAATAGTTAAAGCATCATTTTCGTTTATTTATCAATTCTGAGCTATTTGTTTTAAAAATGTATATTTATACATGCTATATAAATTATATACAGCGGAGTTGCTAAAATGCACATTGCTAGAGTAACTATACAAAAATTATAAGAATTGATAAGATAAAATAAGTAGTATATTTTGAGGGGAGTGCTTGATTTGTTAGAGAAGATAAAGCTTGAATTATCTGATATAGAGGTTAAAAGTATAAATAAATATATCAAAAAATGTATACTAGGCAAGTTTGGAACAATTGAGAATTTTGCCGATAAAGTAGGTATGTGTCCGAGTACAGTATTAAAGTACCTTAAAGGGCAAAATGCAGTCTACACTGATAACTTTAAGACAAAGCTGACGCTAGCATTTAACATAAGTTACACTGAGCTAGCTTTAACTGAACAACAGCAATTAGCTAAATATGTAGACATAATATACAATAATATTGATTTGTATACTGAGGATATTGACTTGAAATTATTGGAAAGGTTGAACGCTCTATGTATGAGTAACGATATGACTTTATATACAAGTAAGATGTGCAGAAACTTAAGCAAATACCATTTTTTAAAGAACAGTAGTATAGCAGTTCATTATCTATCACAGGCAATAGGTCTAATTGATGATATGAAGGATACATGTATGATATTGAATTTGAGAGTATGTTACTTATCTGAACTGGCATTAATATATATATATGAAAAATCATATGATGCGGCTAAAGATGCACTCCGTTCGATTGAGCATATGCTAAGAGATGTTAAGATATTAAACAGCATTGAGAATAGTAATCTTTTTTGGTATTATTATAGAAAAGGCATCTTGTATAATAATACTGCAAAATCTAGTATTGCTTTAGATTCATTTAGGACATGCTTAAGCTACAAATATGATGATTTTACAGAAGGTAAGGCTTTAATGAATATTGGCATTGCATTAAAAAAGTTAGGCAAATATGATGAAGCAATAAAGTATTATGATGAAGCCTTGAAGAAATTTACTAATGATATTGATACTGGAATACTACTTAATAATAAAGCTGAGGTCTATAGGTTATTAGGTGAATATAGTGAGGCAAAGAAATATATAATCGAATCATTTTCATATATATTACCTACAGATGTAGCCAATAATGTAATAGTATATCAAACATATTTACAGATTATTAAGGATGCTGGAGATGATATAAATGAAGCTATTCAAAAACTAATACAGATGCTGAAACAGTGTATTAATAATAACTACTTTATACATAGAAAGTTTATTTCACAAGGTATAGAAAATACAATTAATATATTATTCTCAAATAAAGATGAATTATTAATAAAAGAGTTTTCTAATCATATTATTGATATGATTAGAATTACAAATGATGAGTCTTTAAAGCAGGAGTTTTTTACTTGGTATGGGATGCTTAAGTTTTACCAGCAGGAACTAAGTGTGGCAGAACGTGAAGTGTGATGAGAGGAGGTGTACTGATATTGAAAAAAGTAATAAGTGTTATTATTATAATTCTAATACTAACAAGTACTGTATTTGCTATTGATCATGATGATCCTAGAGGTAAATCTATTGTTCCTAATACAAATATTGTTACTCAGCAAAAATAAGACCTAGTTATTCTTATTTTTAAAAGTACCAAAAATTATTTTGCAAAAATTTTTTAATATGCAAAAGTGTAAAAAAATACTTAAAAATGCCAAAATACGACTCACTTCGACACAAAACCCTATGTCAATATGCATTACTTAATCAATGCGTAAGCATCAAAGGGAAAACAAATGTAAAAGTATGGATATAACAAGACTTGAATTTAATCCGCCTCTGTATTACAATAACAATATAGCAATTTCAGGGGGGATTTAATTGGAATCGACAAGTAAAAGTTTAGAAAACAGTAATAATGATAAAATTATCCGTAATGATAAGTTAACTGATGATAAAAAAATAGCATTTGTGGTTTTGAATGGTATAGTTTACAAGACCACAGAACAATCATAAAAGCGAC
>CALGKJ010000005.1 GCA_937930535.1 uncultured Clostridia bacterium | reverse complement strand
TTGCACTAGTATGACATCTATCTATATATTGGTAATTGCAGCATTGAAAACAAATTAAGCTGTTCAAATTCCATACTGCTTGGTTTATTATCTTTTAAGGGCTTAAAACGTTTCTCCTCAGTTTCAATGTCTTTTGGCTCAAAGTCTATAGCAGTTTCCCTTCCGGAAAATGCATATCCTGCATATGCCATAGTTGGGGCAGTATTTCCTCTAATACTGGCTATTTCTGTATGGATATAGTTATTCAGATAAGAGGATATTGCTTCAACCTCCGGCAGTGTAAGCTCATTGCAATTATAGTTTTTTACAATGTAGCTGAAATCCCCTATATTAAAAATAACCCTGTAGTGAGCAGGGTTTGAGCTTGTGCCAGTAACCAGACATTCATAACCATCAGGTATGAATGAATATTTGATATTGTGCTTATTCAATTCTATAAGCAGGTTTTGTACAGCGTCCGTATCCATGCAGCGAGTTATCTGTTTTGTATAGCTGTATATTTTAAAAGCTCTGTTATTAATGAGCAAATATATATAATCATCACGTCTTCCTGGTCTCTGCCCATATATTACATTACCCATGCTGAGATTTCTGCTCCAGTACATGCATAGACTTTGCAATTCACCATTAAGACAGCAGCCAGCGTCCGAACATAAGTTGTATTTGTGACAGCATCCAAATTTCTGCTTCATGGCATTGCTGGCATTACCCTAAATCTAGGGATTCTGGGATCGCCCATATGCTTGCAAAGACTGCCGCATTTTGATTCACACTTTATGAAGTACCTACAATTAATTAAGCAATTTATTCTATGTTGATGGAATATAGCTTTCCTTTTAGTCATATATTAGTTACCTCCCAACATTATTTTTGAACAAAATAAAAAAGCTCGATATAACGAGCTTCTATAGCTGCAAGCAACCTTTTTTGTTAGTGTATAATTTAAGACGCTCCCCAGGCGGCGTCAAAGGATATGGCTATTCTTTTCTTATCCGTTTCTACACAATAAACCGGTAGCTGTTTATCGTTATTTATAAAAACACTAAGTACCCCACTATCTACACCAACTGCATAAAGCATGGATACTCCTACCAGCATAAGTAAAAGCAGTATTTTTACAATTTCATTTCGTTTGATAATAAATACTTTCACAATGCACCTCCTAATATTTACTTAGTATAAATTTATTCAACTTTTTTATAGTTATACCTTGGGCTGGATAATTGCAAAATGAATAGTAAAGTCTTTTAAAAGCTTCTTCTGGTACATTCTATTGGTTTATATTTTATTCTTAATGCAGTCTAAAATCCTAGCACCGTTAGAATTATTTCCAGTGTCTATAAACATGGCTGCGTTTTTTATGGTTACTAATATGCTGTCAGCTTCTCCAGCATCTAAAAATATACTTTTAGACCACTTCTACTCATAGCCATGACATACTCGCTTCCCACATCAACTTATATATTTTATAGTCTGGAATGACATGATAAATAATGTCAAAAACAAAGGCTAAATGCGAAATAGTCTGATATACCTGCGCTATATCAGACTATTTTTGAAACAACTATTTATTTGAGCTTTTTATTTAGTACTTCGGCAAAATTAAGTACTTCAGGCAGCTTGAAAATGGAGTAATGATCTGCATCAATCTTACAGCAATTGATAGGCTTTTCACAATATAAATTCCATAGTTCTTTATTTTCCGCGGGCATTCTGATAGCTTCAAAATAGTCTGCCTGCGTTTTAATTTTCCCGCTAGGCAAATACAAATCTCTTGTATTCGAGAATGTCCTGATTACATTAAAATAGTAAATTATTTTAATGATATCTGAATGGCTAAAATCAGGTATTAGCAAGGCTATATCTGTTGGTATTGCAGTCTTTATATTATTTATCAACTCTTCTCTTGATTCATTTTTTTCTACATACTCAACTGCATATTCCCACATTTTTTTCATGTCCATTATACCATCAAGCTTTGCTTTAACCTCAGTATCTGATAATATCTGGTTTATCAGATGTCTCTCAGTGTCACAAGAGAATTTTCCTTTATCATCCCTATAATCTTTTTGAGGTGCACTTGAATTTATCATTGCAAAATACGCTGCCATTTCCCCTGAAGCCTCCAGCTGCCTGATCATCTCGTAAGCTATGGTTCCGCCAATGGACCAACCTATGATATAATAGTCTCCCTTAAACTGGCAGTTTCTTATTATGCTTAGATAATATTTTGCGAGCTCCTCCAAGCTTATGTTTCGGGGACCGAAACCGTCAAACCTATCAGCCCTGATAGCCCAGCAATTATAGTCTTCGTTAAGATGATTGCAAAAATCAATATAAGCTTCTATTTCCCCATTTCCAGCATGTACTAAAAATAGGTTTTTGCCTTTGTTCAGCCCTTTTCTTAGTAATATCAGATTATTATGTTTTACTGTATTTATTTTAGTTTTTTGTGTATTTGCTATATACTTAGCCAGCTCCTTTATTGTTGGTGTCATAAATATTTCCCTCAAGGGCACCTCTACTCCCAACTCATTATACAGCTTTGCTATAATACTGGTTGCTTTTAAAGAATGTCCTCCCAGCTCAAAGAAGCTATCATTTATGCCTAATTTTTTTATTCCTAGCAGCTCCTGCCATATTGCTAAAAGCTTTGCCTCTAATTCATTTCTTGGTGTTTCATAAATTGCTCCGGTTGCTGCAATTTTATCAGGAGTAGGTAAAGCTCTCCTATCTATCTTGCCATTTGGTGTTACAGGAAGCTTATCTAATTGAACAAAATATGCTGGTATCATATATTCTGGAAGCTCCTTAGCTAAATATGTTCTTAGTTCACTTGCAGCAAGATCTTTTTCTGCGTTTATGTATGCACACAGATACTTGCTATTGTTTTCATCCTCTCTCTCTACTACAATTACTTCTTTCACCGTATGATATCTTAAAAGCCTGTTTTCTATCTCTCCTAACTCTATTCTAAAGCCTCGGATTTTCACTTGGTGGTCTATTCTGCCCAGAAGCTCTACATCTCCTGTAGGAAGCCATCTAGCTAAATCACCTGTGCGGTACATTATAGTGCCTGATTCAAATGGATTTTCAACAAACTTCTCTGCTGTAAGCTCTTGCCTATTCAAATATCCCCTGCATACTCCATCTCCTGCTATACACAGTTCTCCTGCCACCCTTATAGGCTGCAGCTTATTGTTTTTATCTACTATATATAACTTGGTATTTGCTATGGGACTACCTATGGACATTCTTTGATCAATACTGCATATCAGTTTTCTTGTGCTAGTTACCGTAGCCTCTGTAGGTCCATATTGGTTGTAGAAATCACAGTGCTTATACCATCTTTTCGCCAGCTCTGGCGTGCATGGCTCACCGCCTGAAATAACTCGTTTTAGCTTATAATTATTCTGCCAGACTAACTTATCTAAAAATGATGGAACTGCATTTATATGGGTTATTTCCTGAATAGCTAAATATTTTTCTAAACTATTTAAGTTAAGTAGTGTATCCTTACTAACAAGAACCAGAGAAGCACCGCTTAAAAGCCCTGTAAATATTTGTTCTACAGAGGCATCAAAGCAAATTGGCGAAAACTGAAGTATGCGATCTGATTCACTTATTTTAAACTGCTGTATCTGTGAGTATATCAGATTTAAAACATTTCTGTGCTCTACCATTACACCCTTTGGCTTTCCAGTACTTCCCGATGTATATATTACATATGCCAAGCTGCTTTCAGTATTTGTACTTATTAGATTGCTTACATCCTCTGTGCAGCTGATTAATTCATCTAACAGCACTATATCCCCTTGAAACATTAATGTCTTATTTATGCTTTTCTGTGTCAGCAGTATTTTTGAACCACTATCCTGCAGCATGTGTTGTATCCTATCTTTCGGATATTCCGGATCTATTGGCAGATATGCCCCTCCTGCCTTTAATACACCTATTATTCCTATTATCATCTCCAGGGATCTTTCTACAACTACTCCTATTATATTATCTGGTTCCGTTCCCATGTTTCTAAGTACTCTAGCTA
Source organism: uncultured Clostridia bacterium (assembly GCA_937930535.1). Lineage (GTDB taxonomy): Bacteria > Bacillota > Clostridia > Lutisporales > Lutisporaceae > CALGKJ01. The sequence continues at coordinate 1,276 of CALGKJ010000005.1, read as the reverse complement.
GTTGATTGGCTTTCTCGTTAAGCTGACTGTAAGTAAGTATCTCATCCTCATATACTACTGCTATATTGTCCGGAGTTTTCTCCACCTGCTCTTCAAACATCTTATTTAATGTTTTTCCTCTTGGATAGTCCACTGCCGTGTTGTTAAAGTTTATTAATATCTGCTGCTTTTCTTCCTGCGTAAGCATATCTATTTCCGATAACTGTATGTCTGAATTTTTTGACACTGACTGCATTATGTTAATTAAGTGCCTGTATAATGCCTCTATTGTAGCATTGTTAAACAGCTTAGTACAGTACTCTATGCTTATTGTCATTTTTTCCTTGCCTTCCACCGCCGTCATTGTTATATCAAACTTGGATATTTTGCTCTCTGATTGATATGGTTTTATGCTTATACCCTCCATTGAGGCTTCTTTTATACCAGTATTTTGTACTGCAAGCATTACATCAAACAGCGGGTTTCTACTCATGTCTCTAGCTATAGCAAGACTGTCTATAAGCTCCTCAAACTGATAATCTTGATTCTCATAGGCTTCTAATGCTGTTTCCTTTACTTCACCCAGAAACTCCCTAAAAGTCTTATCTCCCCTTGGGTAGTTTCTCATCGCCAAAGTATTTACAAATATACCCATGACATTTTCCAAATCGGCATGAGGTCTTCCTGCTGCCGGACTTCCTACTACTATGTCTTCTTGTCCACTGTACTTAGATAGAAGTATATTAAGACTAGCCATCAGTACCATAAATATAGTACTTCCTGTTGCACTAGCTGTTTGTCTTAACCTGCTGGTAAGCTCACTGTTTATATCAAAGCTTATTATGTCTCCCTCAAAACTTTGTATTAGAGGTCTTGGATAATCTGTCGGAAGATTCAGCACTGGTATTTCTCCACTGAACTTATCCAGCCAATAGGCTTTCTGCTTTTCTATGCTTCCAAGCTTATTGGACTCATTTTGCCATACACTATAGTCCTTATACTGTATTCTTAGAGGTGCAAGCTCTTTTCCGGCATATGCCTGACTGAATTCCTCCACCAATATTCTCATGGACACTCCATCTGAAATAATATGATGTATATCATACATTAATATGTGAGATTTATAGTGCACTTTAATAAGTCCCACCCTAAGCAGTGGTGCTTTAGACAAGTTAAATGGTCTTATGAATTCTCTTACTATATTTGCTATATCGTCCTTGTCAGTTGCTTGAAATTGCTCTATTTCAAATTCTATTTCCTTGTGTATATTTTGTACCCAGCTTTGTTCCATTAGCTT
>CALGKJ010000004.1 GCA_937930535.1 uncultured Clostridia bacterium | reverse complement strand
TTTTAAATAATCCAGCAAATGCAGAGGATCTGGCATATGTAATATATACATCAGGTTCAACAGGTCAACCCAAGGGGGTAATGATAGAACATAAATCCGTAATAAACTTTTTTAAAGGTATGACAGATATAATTGACTTTAAAGAAGATAAAGCAATATTAGCTTTAACTACAATATCCTTTGATATATTTGTGCTGGAAACCTTACTGCCATTAACCAAAGGACTAAAAATAGTGATAGCAGATGAAAACAGTCAATTGGATACAGATAGATTAATTAATATAATAAACAAAAACAATATATCAATGCTGCAAGCCACACCCTCCAGAATGAAGCTGATACTAGACAATGAAAACAGCAATATGCTTGAAAGCCTAAGGGAGATAATTATAGGCGGAGATTTGTTCCCGCTTTCGCTTTTGCAAAAACTGCAAGCTGTAACCAAAGCTAAAATATACAATGTTTATGGACCAACTGAAACTACAGTCTGGTCAACTATAAAGGAAGTAACTGATGATAGTAAAATAACAGCAGGCACACCTATATCCATAGGTAAGCCTATATCAAACACGCAAATATATATACTTGATAAATACAATAAAATTTGTCCTATAGGAGTAGCAGGAGAGCTATGTATAGCTGGTGACGGACTTTCAAGAGGCTACTTGAACATGCCGGAACTAACAGCAGAAAAGTTTGTACAAAACCCGATGTTTAGTAGTCATGATAAATCAAATAAGATATACCGTACAGGAGATTTGGCAAAGTGGCTGCCAGATGGCAATATAGAGTTTTTAGGCAGATTGGATTATCAAGTAAAAATTCGGGGATACAGAATAGAGCTTGGAGAAATAGAGAACAAGCTTCTTAGCCATGCGTATATAAAGGAAGCTGTGGTATTGGCAAAAGAACAAAATAACAACAAATATTTATGCGCATATATTGTTACTGAACACTCAGAAGCCGGAAAAATAGAGCTTTCTGCTGCTGAACTGAGGAAGCATTTGGAAAAAGAACTGCCAGACTATATGATACCATCATATTTTATACATTTGGATAATATGCCGCTTACACCTAATGGAAAAATAGATAGAAAACAGCTAGCAAATCAGGTTATACAAAAAGAGCATTTAGGTAATATGAATGTGGGCTCAGAAAATATAGAGCCCAGAACAGAGCTTGAGAAAAAGCTTGCAGAAATGTGGACAGAAATACTTGGAGTTGAGAAAATCGGTGTCAATGACAGCTTCTTTAACCTAGGCGGACATTCAATACATATGATGCAAATGAGTGCAAAAATAGCAAATAAACTAAATATAAATGTGAGCATAGGAGAATTTATTAAGAACAATACTATAGCACAGTTGTCAGCAGTAATATCAAATAAAGAAATACAAGAGCCAGAGAAAGCCATATACCCATATATGCAGCCGGATTTGGAAAAAATTCATGAATTGTTTCCACTTACAGATGTACAAATGGCATATCTTATGGGACGAAATGAGAGATTTGAAATGGGAGGCGTTTCTACCCATATATATATGGAAATAGAAACTAGCTTAGATATAAATAGATTTAATCAAGCAATCAATAAACTAATAGAACGTCACCCTATGCTGCGTGCAGTTATTTTGCCAAGTGGACAGCAGCAAATTTTAGAATATATACCTAAATATAAAATTGAAGTGGAAAACCTGATAGGAATGGATTCTGATACAGTGCATAGACATATCGAAGACGAAAGGCAGAGAATGTCTCATCATATTTTCAAACCAGAGCAGTGGCCGTTATTTGAATTTAAGGTCTTTAAGCTGGAGCAGGATACGAGCTATTTACATATAGGCTTTGATTTACTTATTGCAGATGCCAGCAGCTTGAAAATATTTGAGAAAGAATTGCAGCAATACTATAATAACCCTGATGCTTATTTGCCTGACCTTAAATTTACATTTAGGGACTATATAATGGCGTATACAGAGTTTAAAAACTCTCCTAAATTCATGGAAGACAAGAAGTATTGGATGTCTAAGCTTGAGGATTTTCCAACAGCACCCGAATTGCCGTTAAAAGCTAATCCATCAAACATAATAAAGCCACGCTTCAATCGTCTGAAAAAGACAATAAGCAAAGAAATATGGTCAAGGATTAAAGAAAAAGCTTATGAAAATAATATAACTCCATCGGCACTTCTGTGTACTGCATATGCTCAGGTACTAGGCTTTTGGAGTAATCAGCAGAAGCTGGCAATAAACCTTACAGTATTTAATCGTTATCCTTTCCATGAGGACGTGGGTAACATAATAGGAGATTTTACTTCAATAATGCTGCTTGATATTGATTTGGAAGTGGGATTGGCATTCTGGGAAAGAGCAAAGCATGTTCAAAATACACTTTTAGATGCACTTGAGCATAGGCACTACGATGGAGTTGAGTTTATAAGAGAAATAAGCAGACATAGAAATCTAGGTAATCAAGCTGCTATGCCAATTATATTTACCAGTGTGTTGATGGATAATGATGATAGTAATAGTGTTATAGAGGGATATAGCGAAATTAAAATGGAAATAACCCAGACCTCACAAGTTTATCTGGATCATCAGGTAATGGAGGAAAGAGGTGAATTAGTAATTATATGGGACTATGTTGAGGATTTATTCTGTGAAAGCACAATTAACTCAATGTTTGAGCAATACACTGATTCGGTGGATGCACTGTTATATGATACTAACTATTGCATAAGAATAAATTCACTGGAGCAGGAGCTTATTGAGCAGTATAACAATACAGAGGAAGATATTCCAAAAACTACATTAGATATCTTATTTAGCAAGCAGGTGGAAAGGGTAGGCGAATGTACAGCCATTGTATTTAGAGATCAAAGTATTACATATAGAGAATTAGATGAAAAATCAAATAAGCTTGCAAATTATCTCATATCTAAGGGGGTAGAGAAAAATGATTATGTAGGTGTATTAGCAAGCAGATGCATAGAAGCTATTGTAAATATTATGGGAGTAATAAAGGCTGGAGCTGCGTATGTTCCTATTGATCCTGAGTATCCTCAAAATAGAAGAGCATACATAATAGAAAACAGTGCATGCAAGCTTATGCTTGAACCTGAGCTATTTGAAAGGGAAAAAATAGAACAATATTCCACATATATAGAACCTTCAAATATAAATCCCAAGGATACTGCATATGTGATATATACCTCAGGGAGTACAGGAAGTCCAAAGGGTGTTGTAATTGCTCATGAAGCAGCTTGTAATACAATAATTGATATTAACCGTAAATTTAATGTAAACGAGAATGATAGAATAATAGGTCTATCCTCCATGTGCTTTGATTTATCAGTATACGACATATTTGGAGCATTTGCCTCTGGGGCAACGTTAGTAATAGTTGAAGATCAAAGAGATGTATTAGAGCTTATAAAGACAGTACAAGAAAATCAAATAACAATATGGAATTCGGTACCTGCAATAATGGATATGCTGCTTGAAAATATTGATGAAGCTTTTGTAAACACAAGCTTGAGACTTGTGCTGCTTAGCGGAGACTGGATACCGTTAAGACTTCCTGAGAGAGTATATAAGCACTTTATAAATTCAGAAGTAATAAGTCTTGGTGGTGCAACAGAAGCATCAATATGGTCAATATATTATCCTATTAAGGAAATTAAAAAAGGTTGGAAGAGCATACCATATGGTATACCAATGGCTAATCAAAGATTCTATGTATTGAATTATGAAATGGAGCTTTGTCCAATAGGAGTTCCTGGTGAGCTTTATATTGGCGGCGCAGGTGTAGCAGAGGGCTATATGAATGATGAAGAAAAGACTATTAAATCCTTTATAAGCCATTCACAGCTTGGCAGGCTTTATAAAACAGGAGACTATGGAGTACTGATTATGGATGAAGATCTTCAAAAAACGTATATCCAGTTTTTGGGCAGAAGGGATAACCAAGTAAAAATCAGGGGCTATAGAATAGAGCTTGGAGAAATTGAAAATTGTATGCTAAAGCACGATTCTATAATAAATGCTGACGTTGTAGTTAAGACAGACTCAAATGGCAAGAAAATATTGTGTGCGTTCTACGTATCTGATGGTACAGAAATACTAATAGATGAATTGAAGGTATTTTTGGGTAAGCGTGTTCCTGAGTATATGATACCATCATATTTTATTAAGCTAGATAAAATGCCATTAACGGCAAATGGAAAAATAGATAAAAAAGCTCTTACTGATAAAGGCAGATATACAGAATTAAATAGTAATACAACAACAGAAGAAGGCTATGAAGCCCCACGAAATGAAGTTGAGATGAAGCTGTTGGGTGTATGGAAGGAAATACTTGAGATAGATAAAATAGGAATTAATGATAACTTTTTTGAGTTGGGTGGTCATTCTTTAAAGGCAACTAGTATGGCAGCTAAAATACATAAAATATTGGACAAAGAAGTGCCAGTTAAAGAGGTATTTAAAGCACCTACAATAAAGGGAATATCAGAATATATCAATACGCTGGAAAGAAGTATATATTCGGAAATACAACCTGTAGAATCGTCATTAAATAATGATGCATATTCATTATATGAAACTTCATCAGCACAAAAAAGATTATATGCATTACAACAATTTAACCTTAATAATATTAGCTATAATATGCCTGGAGTATTAGAGATAGAGGGAGAATTTGATAAGGAAAGATTGGAAAATACATTTATAAAGCTAATACAGAGGCATGAAGCACTAAGAACAAGCTTTAAACTTGAGGATGAAAAGTTAGTACAAATAATACACAAGGAAGTAAGCTTTAAAGTAGAACATATGGATTGCAAACAGTACACCAAAGCGGAAATACAGCATGTAGTTGACAATTTCACAAGAGCCTTTGACCTTAGCAAAGCTCCGTTATTAAGAGTAGGGCTTGTTGAAGTTGCTCCTAAAAAGCATATAATTATGCTAGATATGCACCATATAATATCCGATGGAGTGTCAATGAGCATATTAACAAAAGAATTTGCAAAAGCCTATGAAGGTGTAGAGCTGCCGGTGTTAAGAATACAATATAAGGATTTTACAGCATGGCAGAATGAACTGTTTAAATCAGATAAGCTTAAGATGCAGCAACAGTATTGGTTAGATAATTTTAGTAACAAAATACCAGTATTAAATATGCCGACAGATTATGTAAGACCATCAATACAAAGCTTTGAAGGAGCTAGTATAGCATTTAGATTTGATAAAGAACTGACGGAAAAGCTAAAACAAACAGCGAAAGAAACAGGAAGCACATTGTACATTGTTATGTTAACTGCATATAATATTCTGTTATCAAAATACAGTAAACAAGAAGATATAATAATAGGCAGTCCTATAGCAGGAAGACCTCATGCAGACTTGGAAAACATCATGGGAATGTTTGTAAACACCTTAGCAATGAGGAGCTATCCAGAGGGTGAAAAAACAGTAAGAGAATTTATAAAAGAAGTAAAAGAAACCTCATTAAAAGCATATGAAAACCAAGACTATCAATTTGAAGAGCTGGTAGATAAGCTAAATTTAACAAGAGATATGAGCAGAAACCCAATATTTGATGTAATGTTCGTAATGCAAAATATTGATACCAGTGAAATAAAATTAAAGAATTTAATATTAAAGCAATATAATAGCAACAACAATGTATCCAAGTTTGATTTAACTTTAACTGCAATAGAAGCAGGAGAAGGTCTGGTAATAAGTATAGATTATTGCACTAAACTGTTTATAAAAGAAACAATAGAAAGATTTTACAAGCACTATGAAAACATAGCAAAGCAAATAGTAGAGGAGCTAGATAAGAAGCTATGTGAAATAGAGCTGATAACAGAACAAGAAAAACAACAAATACTGGTAGATTTCAACAATACAGAAGCAGACTATCCAATAGATAAGACGATACATCAGCTATTTGAAGAACAAGTACAAAGAACACCTGATAATGCAGCGTTAATATTTGAGGAAAAAGCTTTAACCTACAGAGAATTAAATGAAAAGGCAAATCAAATAGCTAGAGTCTTAAGAACTAAGGGAGTAGGTGCAGATACAATAGTAGGATTTATGGTAGAACGTTCTCTGGAAATGATAATAGGTATCATGGGAATACTTAAGGCTGGAGGAGCATATCTGCCTATAGACTCAGAATATCCTACTGACAGGATAGAGTATATGCTTTATGATAGCGGAGCAGAAATAATTCTTACACAAGCATCCTTTACTGGTAAGGTAAAATCAAATAAAGAATTTATATTGATGGATGATGAGAGCTTATATGAAGGAAATATATGCAATACTGAGCTAACTAATAAAGCTAATGATATAGTAAATCCTGAATCTTTAGCATACATAATTTATACCTCTGGTTCTACTGGAAAGCCAAAGGGTGTTATGATTGAACATAAATCTGTAGTAAACTTGGTATATTCACAAAGGCGTGAATTTGAAATAGTCGAAGAAGATAGAATACTGCAATTTTCATCTATATGTTTTGATGCGTCCGTCGAGCAGATTTTTATTGCTATTTTAAGCGGAGCAGCATTAGTATTAGTCAGCAAGGATAGAATATTAGATATAAACAGCTTTGAAGATTATGTCTACAGTCAGAATATAACTCATATACATGCAGTACCATCATATCTTAATAAAATTAACTTGGACAATTTTAAGAGCATAAAAAGAATAATAGCTGGAGGAGATATATGTTCATCTGAGTTGGCAGAAAAATGGTGTAAGCAGTACCGATTCTATAACGAATACGGTCCGACAGAGACAACCGTTACCAGCATAGAATTAATGGTTAAAACCAGAGAAGCTAATATAGCAATCGGAAAGCCAATAGCAAATACAAGAATATATATAATAGATAAATACAAGCAGTTGCAGCCAATAGGGATAGCAGGAGAGCTATGCATATCAGGAGCAGGCTTGGCAAGAGGATATCTAAACTCAACAGATCTAACAGAAGAAAAGTTTGTATATAATCCATTTTCTAATGGTAAAAAAGCCTACGAGAAAATGTATCGTACAGGAGATTTATGCAGATGGCTGCCAGATGGAAATATAGAATTCCTTGGTCGTATGGATCATCAAATAAAAATAAGGGGCTTTAGAATAGAGCT
>CALGKJ010000003.1 GCA_937930535.1 uncultured Clostridia bacterium | reverse complement strand
AACAGTAAGCATTATGAACTGCCGATTATTAGCCTAATAATCATATAGATAATGCTCATTATCGAAATTTATTCATAATCACCTAATTATAATTTAAATCATTATTTATAACATCTATGAACATTAAGATATTACATATTTACACCAACGAAGTACCGCACTTCCATAACGTAACTTAGAAGCTTCTGACCAATTCCGCGTAAATTTGTCGTTTAAAACTTCTCCTAATTCTTTGCCCTTTATATTGGTGTTTTTTTGATATTCATAAACTGCTACAGTGATAGTAGGAGACTTTTTAATAAAATCAAAAATTTCTTCTAACGACTTATTCAATGTTAGCACATCTCCTTCTTTGGTTAACCCGCGTGAAGATGTTAATGCTTCTATTGCATTTTTATATCCCATCTTTCTCAGTCCAGAGTAACTGATTGTACCTGATGAAATTAAGTTATATAGATCGATTAACCTTTCAGGCGAAGTTTGTCCCCAGAATAGTGCATCACCACTCTGATGAGTATTTAACCGAGTCCTTCTAGTTACAGCTGAAGCATTGATTTCAAGTGTTATATCTGAAGCTTTAGTTGTTCTAAGAAAAGTCTTTCTACCTTTTTCATACATTAAACCTAAACGTACAAACCAATTGTACATTTTTGCACAGTAGGTTCTTTTTGTTTTATCACTAATATCACTTTGAGAGTATATTAATTGGAAAAGCTTTTGAAAATATGTATAATCAAAGCCTTCCTTATTCTGTGGGAGCAATTGAATATAAATTATATGCGACTTAAAGAAAGACTGTAGTGTATCAACTAATTCTTCTTCGGAATTAGTTGTTACTGATATCATATCATTTTCTCTTTTGGCTACCCCAAACATAACACAGTCAATCATTAAATTATCGATAGTATTAATATTGACTCCGATATTTCTACTTAAATCTAGCGTTGATAGAGGTCCATTATCAATTAATACACATAGCATTTTTGCAATAGATGCAAATTGTTGTTGAGGAATATAGTCCAACACAATAGTAGGAATAGTCTTGTTTATAACATAATCTCTAAAAATGTCCCAATATAGCGTGAGTTTTGAAGCTCGGCGAATAACAATCCTTCGATTTACTAATGATTGAATAACATCATTTCCGTAAACATCTGCAATCTTAAAGAAATCAGCAGGAGTCTCTTTTGCAATTTCTATTATGCATGAATGTTCTTCTGGGGTTAATTCAGATAAGTCTCTTTCAAAAAGATCAACAATATTTAACTTTTTACCTATAACAGCATCTTGTTTAGTACCCTCGATAATTAAGTTAAATACATGAATACATAGTTTTTTTAATAGCCAAGGATATCCCTGACATTGTTTAATTAGGTAGCTACTGAGAACAGGGTTGATTTTTTCTCCTAATTGTTCACCAAAAATTCTAATAGCACTCTTGATTTCAGAGTTTTTAAATTGGTGGACTTCAAATTCTCTCCTTCTATCTGAAAGATTCGACCACATAAAATAGGCAGGATGCTCAGCTGGTATAGATAAATCTGTTTTCCAAGCAAAACCAACAACAAAATTTTGTTTTTGCGCATCGAGAATATTACATAGAAGTCGTATATTGTCAAATAGGCCATATAATTCTTTTTTAGAAAATAATTCTTCAAATTGATCAAAAATAAGTACCATGAGTTTATTCTCTTTTTTCAAAAATGAAAATGTTTTAACAACAGAATCGCTTTGCAAAAATTGTGAAATGTTTGTAAACTCTAAATTTCTCTGCTTAACATCAGTAAAACCACTAGTATCAGCAGAATCAAAACATGATTTTAATGCCATTTCAGCATATCGTGCAGATATTGCAGTTCTTACATCAACTGCATGAATAAAATATCTCTTAGATTTTCTCTGACTCTTAGCCATTGAACAAATTTTTAATAGAACAGAGCTTTTCCCCATTCCAGATGGAGCTTTTACAGAAAAGAGTCGAGTTGCGGAAGTTTCCTCAATTACACTATTAAAAAAAGAAAAAATATTGTTCAATAGAATATTTCTGCCAACAAAATCTTCAGGACGAGCAGGACGATAGTCTGCCCAATCATCTCCGCATAGGATTGGTACAATGCTTTTATATTCATCTAATAGTTGTTCAACCACTTTATTGTCGGTTTCTTCTCCTGCAAGCCATTGAAAATCACTATAGCTATTTTTTCGCATTTTTAGTTCATTCAATAGATTATCATCTATAATTCGTTCACCATTAGCAGCATTAAATACAACAACGGAAGTAATAAATTCAGAATTTTTTTCAACAACCGGTACAAGCCAATAATTACCTATATCGGTAATTATTAACGTTGTGTTCTCACTAGTACTAAAAATATCTTCAACTTTTACTTTAAGACTATCAACATTAATAATTACTTTTGAATCACATAATAATTGAATGATTCGCTCAGTAGTATAAAATGATAATTTACCACGACCTTCGTCAGTACGAGTTTCCCATTCACTCCGGATACCCTCAGCATCTTTCGACATTGGTCCAGTAGTTATTAGCCACCCCGCACTTGCGTTTCTCAAAAAAACATTGCCCAAAAGTTTACTAATAACATCTGCAGGTAAAGTTGAATCCCATGCTTTGCACTCGACGAGTACCTGGGTGTTATTAATCTTATGCCTTGCGAGAACATCTATTTCCATACCCGTAACACGAATGGTATCCACCACTTCATATTGTTGAATTTCCAATGTTTTCGAAGTTAATTTCTCTAATAAACGACCTCTTTCAGTATTTGAAGAACCATCTTTTATACAGACCTCAATATTAGAGCTCATCAGTAATCCCTCCGTATTCAAATAATATTAAATGAATAGCAATAAACTAAAGTACTTTTTCTAAACCACTTTAAAATGTTTCCGAACTTCCCATTATAGACATTATCCTCATATCAAACCCTACATTTCCCACCTAAATAAAATACTACCACCCCACCTACCAAAATGCAACAACATTATAAAATTTCCGACAAATACCCTACATATTACCACATCACCACAACAAAAAACCTCCCCAGCATGAGCCACTACCCCACACCAAGAAGGTTCAACCTATCCTATATATTTCCCTAAATGCCCCTAATCAACCCATACCATAACAACACTCTGTTTCCTTCATAAGCTTATCAAAATCACTTTCAAATACCCGCTCCTGTACTATCCTATATTTTTCAAATTCACTTTCCGCAAAGGCTTTTGCTATTTCCGCTGTAACCTTCCCTGAGTCATTCAGCAGCTCATATTCATTAAATTGCAAGAAGGCATTAAGCTTATTTATCCTATGCAGACTCAACTATACCGCTAGTATTCAATAATTTCAGTAATAACAGTATTAACCCAGTATGTCGGAATTTCCGACATACTGAAATCTCTCACCTACGCAATCTCACCAAACCCATCCCGATCCTCAAACTGCACATTATACAGCGACGCATATACCCCATTGCTGCTCACTAGCTCCTCATGTGTCCCCATCTCTTCTATTCCATTTTCGGTCAGTACCAAAATAGTTTTTGCATTCTTTATAGTTGACAGTCTATGAGCTATTACAAAGGTTGTTCTGCTTTGGCAGAGTCTTTCCAGTGATTGTTGTACTATTCTTTCGCTTTGTGTGTCCAGTGCGGAGGTTGCTTCATCTAATAGAAGTATTTGAGGGTTTTTTAAGAATACTCTTGCTATGCTTATTCTTTGCTTTTGTCCTCCTGAGAGCTTTACTCCTCTTTCTCCTACATAGGTGTCGTAGCCATTTTCAAAGCCCATTATAAATTCGTGGGCGTTGGCGTTTTTTGCCGCTTCTATTATTTCTTCCTCTGTTGCATCTGGTCTTCCGTATTTGATGTTTTCTCTGACTGTTCCGGCGAACAGATATACATCCTGCTGGACTATGCCTATATTTTTTCTTAAAAATTCCAGCTTTATGTTTTTTATGTCTATTCCGTCAACCTTTATAGCTCCGCTGCTTACTTCATAAAATCTTGGTATCAGACTGCAAAGGGTGGATTTACCGCCTCCTGATGGACCTACCAGTGCGACGGTTTCACCGGGTTGTATTGCTAGATTTATATTTTCCAATACTGTAGCACCGCTTTCATATTTGAAGGATACAGCTTCAAATTCTACCTTGCCCTTTACTTTTACCAGCTCTACACTGTCTTCACTGTCACGGATGTCCGGCTCTGTGTTAACAATCTCAAGAAATCTTTCAAAGCCTGTCATTCCTCGCTGGAACTGCTCTGTAAAGTCTATGAGCCTTCTTATTGGTATTAAGAGGGTACTGATATACAGCAGATATGCCACCAAATCCGTTGTGCCTATTGAGCCGTTTTGTATAAATAGTGTTCCTATCAGTACTACCACCAGATATATTATTCCGTCAAAGAGTCTTATGCCGCAGAAGAATCTACCCATATAGTAGTAGCTTTGCTTCTTTGTTTCCAAAAACTCTATATTTCCCTTATCAAATTTGCCTTGTTCTATTTGTTCATTTGTAAAGGATTTTACTACTCTTACTCCGCCTATGCTGTCCTCTAGCTGTGCATTTATTTCAGCTATTTTCTGCTTATTCTTTTTAAATACGCTTCTCATTTTTTTGTTGTAGTAGAAAGCAAAAAGCATCATCAGAGGCACAAAGGCAAAAACAATCAGAGTAAGTTTTACATCAATAAATAGTAGTATTATAAATGCACCTAGTATCTTTATTGTGGATATGAATATTTCCTCGGGTCCATGATGTGCCAGCTCTGTTATGTCGAAAAGGTCATTAGTTATTCTGGACATTAGCTGACCTGTTTTTGTATTGTCAAAATATGAGAAGGACAGCTTTTGAAGGTGTGAAAATATATCTCTTCTCATATCGGCTTCCATACTTGCTCCTATTATGTGTCCATAGGCTGTTATGTAGTATTGGCAGAAATACTCTAAGATTCTTAGTGCCAGCATACCAATACCCAGCTTTATTATTATGTCCACCGCTACACCTATTTCGTTGTTAATGCCATTATCCAATAAGTATCGAACCAGCATTGGAAACAACAGGTCTATGCCTGATGCTGTAAGCGCACAAAGCATGTCCAGAAAAAGCATAGCCTTGTAGGGCTTATAGTACGCTATAAATCTCCTTAACTTATTCATTTGAAACCCACACTCCTTAAAAAAATAAATCAATTATATAAATATTATCATATTACCATTATCAAAACCATAAATCTGCTTCAATATCTGAAAAAATAAAAAAGATGCACGTAAATAGAAAATTCTATGTACACCGCATCCTTAAATATGTACTAACTATGATACCTGTTGTCCCAAGGGTTAAAATTATTTGAATTTATCAGTTCAGCTACTATATCTACTACAGTACTGTCGTATTTTATTCCCTTTCCCCCTAACAGTTCCTTAAGCACATCGTCCTTTGATCTTGCAGGTCTGTAGGGTCTGAAGGTTGACATTGCTTCTACTACGTCACATACTGCAATAATTCTAACCTCAAGTCCAATCTTTTCACTGGTTAAGCCGGAGGGATAGCCTGAGCCGTCCAGCTTTTCATGGTGGTGAAGCACTATATCTCTTATATTCCAAGGCAGCTTTGCGTCCTTGATTATTTCGTAGCCTGTTTTGGGGTGTTCCTTGATAAATTCAAATTCCAGATTGGTCAGCTTGGTGGGTTTTGACAGTATATCGAGGGGTATGCTTATCTTTCCGATATCATGCAGAAGACCGCCTATGTACAGCTCATTAATCTTGTCTTCACCCAAACGCAGCTTTTCACCTACCTGTCGTGCAAGCATGGCTGCTCTCTTTTGATGACCTGCTGTGTAGGGATCTCTGAATTCTATTGTTCTTGAGATTGATTCGGTAAGCTCAAACAGAGAGCCTTTGATTGCGATTTCTGCATTACGTCTATCAGTAATATCTCTAAAAACCAGTACAGCCCCAAGAACTGCACCTTCATCATTTCTGATGGGTGATGAGTTATAGTCTATTGGTATGGTTCCATTCTTGCTGAGGAGTAAGCTGTCGCCTATAGATTTTATAGTGCTGCCCTCCACTATAACCTTTATTATTGGGTTTTCTATTTTACTGCCTGTTTTTTCTCTTATTACATTAAATATACTGTCTATGGGCTTACCTACAGTTTCAGCCAGATTGCAGCCTATTAAAATCTCAGCTACAGGATTCATAAACTTAACCCTTCCACTTCTATCCGCAGTGATTACAGCATCACCAATACTTTTAAGGGTCGTAAGCATCCAATGCTCACTTTCTCTTAGTTGAGTTTCTGCAACCTTTCTCGCTACTCTGCTCCTGCTTTCTTCAACAGCCTTTATAACTACTGGAGGAAGCTTAGTCAGCTTGTCCTTCATTACATAATCGTAGCAGCCAGACTTCATTGCCTCTACAGCATACTCTTCGCCTATTTTGCCTGATACTATTACAAAGGGGGTATAACAGTTATATTCCTTTAAAAGCGTTAAAGCTTCAGATGAAGAAAATCTTGGCATACTGTGATCTGAAAGAACTATATCCCAAGTATCCTTTGCTAACAAAGCCCTCATATCCGCTTCATTGTCTATATGCTTCCATAGTACATTTATACCAGCCCGCCTTAGCTCAAGCAATATAAGCTCTACATCGTCAATGGAGTCATCAACTATTAATATTTTGTATATATTATCCATACTAACTCCTCCGTTTTGTGCAAAATATTTATTAGTTTTCTAAAGTAAAAAAGAACTGTGACCCTCTTCCTACTTCACTTTCCGCCCAGATACTGCCGCCATGCTTGTTTATTATTCTCTGTACAGTGGCTAAGCCTATACCTGTGCCTTCAAACTCCAATGCTCCATGAAGCCTTTGAAATGCACCGAAAAGCTTGTTTGAATACCTCATGTCAAATCCAACGCCGTTATCCTTAACATAATATATTCTCTTTCCACTCTTATTGAGCATGCCAAACTCAATTTCTGTAAATTCGTTTTTATTAGTATATTTCCATGCGTTTCCAAGCAGATTCTCAAGAGCCACCTTCATAAGCCGCTCATCACCATTTGCGGTTACACTTTCCTTAATGATTATTTGCGATTTCCTTTCAGGGCTTGTGCTTAGCAGCTCATCTATTACTGCATTTGCCAAAGCGGACATATCTATTGATTTATGCTGCAAATCCCCTCTTGTAATTCTTGAAAGATCCAGCAAATCGTCTATAAGCTGAGCCATTCTCTGGCTTGCACTTCTAACCCTGTTAAGGTAGCTTTTCCCCTGATCATCAAGTCTGTCTTCGTAGTCCTCTAGCAATGCCTGACTAAATCCATCTATGCTTCTTAAGGGAGCACGCAGATCATGAGATACTGAGTAGCTAAAGGCTTCAAGCTCTTTATTTATAGCAGTAAGCTCCGTAGTACGCTGTATTACTCTGCGCTCCAGCACCTCATTTATGTCGATTATTTCCTTTTCAAATCGCTTTCTATCTGTTATATCATTTATAATCGTAACAAAAAATTCTTTCTTGGGACTATATGCTGATATGGTAAACCACTTATCCAAGGGAGTTATATATTGATCCATTTTTAAATTCTTACCCGTAATAGCAACTTCTCCAAATAGCTTTAATATATGGCTATCTCTTAGGGGCTTCTCACCGAATATGTTTGAGGCGTATTTGCCTAATATTTGATCCTTTTTCAAGCCTGTTATGGCTGTAAATGCATCGTTAACTTCGATATATGTAAAATCAATAGGTGTATTGCTTTCATCCTGAATTATCTTATGATATGAAAATCCATCCTGCATATTTAAGAATAGTGAATAATACCTGTTTTCGCTATCTTTCAATGCCTTGTCTTTTTCTTCTAATTCTGTAATATCTATGAAATTAGATACTATGTATATAAGCTCATTCGATGCTTCATCAAATACAGGTGCAGCATTACCCAAAAGCCACCTTATACTTTTGTCGGGTCTTAGTACTCCATAGAAGGTGTTTCTTACTACCTCCTGCTCCTCATATACCTGTGCAACAGGAGTGGCTTTACTATCACATTCACTGCCATCCCTATTTATGAACTTCCAGCTACTGTGACCTACATTTCTTTTAAACAGCTCTTCCTTTGTAAGTCCTAGAATCTCACAAGCAGCATTATTGGCAATGATTATGCTTCCATCCTGAGCATATACAATTATTCCCTCTGCTATATTCTCTATGATGGTACTTAGCTTTTTATCGCTTTCCCTAAGCTCAGTTTCTGTTTTTTTTAATTGATTAATGCTGAGCTGAAGCTCTTTTGTCCTGCTGATTACCTGTTTTTTGAGAGACCATGACCAAAGCATTGTTAATATTACTGCTGCAATCAGCGGTGTTCCAATATATAAGGCATACCTTATTATGGTTTCCTTTGGTACACCCTTGGGATCAAGTACTCCCAGCCATTTATTATATATTTGAGCATATGTGCCGTTATCCTTTAGTAGAACTAATCCTTCATTAATAATGGATAATAATTCCTTATCTCCATTTAATACAGAATAACAATACTCCTTTGGAAGAATAGGAGGCCCTACAGGCTCTATATTCTTTATGTTAAGCTTTTTTATCCAATAAAGTGCTGATATTTTTGCCATTATTGCGCAATCGTAATTCCCTGTTTGCAATAGCTTTAATACATCAACATAGTTATCTGCTACTGTAAGCTTGTCAGTAATATTGTTTTCCACTATATAGTCGTGCATTATATCAGCATTAAGGGTTACGATAGATTTCCCATGCAATTCCTCTATGGATTTAATATGCTGTGCTCCTTTAACTATAAAAACCGAATGGTGTACTATGCTGTGAGGAGTACTGAAATCAAAGATTTCATTTCTTTCTTCCGAAAAGTACATGCCTTGCAATGTGTCTATATTGCCATCCTTCAGCTCTTTTATGATATTTGCCCATTTATCAAGCCTTATTTCTACATTTACATTCATTATTTCTGCTATTGCATTACTTAGATCTACACAGAAGCCCGCAGGGTTTCCTCTGTCATCAATAAATTCATAGGGGGGATAGGTATAGTCTCCCCCGATTATTATTTTCCGCTTCTCGGGAGAGGTGTAATCACCATAAGCAAAGGTGCTCAAAGTAAAGATATAAATAAGTACTACACAAAGGATTCTTATGCCTATAGTAATTTTACACTTCATCTCACCACTCCTTTTATGTTTTTTTATATAACGCTATGGGTTAAGACTGCTGCACATTTCTTACATATGGGGGACTTTGATTCAATACCAGCCAGTATAAGCCTATATGACCCACAGCCTCAGCAAACTGGGCAAAATCCACAGGCTTTCTGATATAGCTGTTGGCTCCCAGCCGATAACCTTCTATAATATCCTTTTCTTCATTTGAGGTTGTCAGTATAACGATAGGAAGCAGCTTTGTCCTATTGTCACTTCTTATCCTTTGCAGTACCTCCAGACCATCTATCTTGGGCAGTTTTAAATCCAGCAGCACTACCTGGGGCATTTCAAATTCGTTTCGTGCCGAATATTTACCTTGACAAAAAATATATTCAAGTGCTTCTTCACCATCACGTGCTATTACTACCTTATTCTGAATGTTATTCTTTTTTAATGCTCGTATAGTTAGTGCCTCATCGTCTGGATTATCTTCTACCAGCAGTATTACTTTTTCGTCCATTACAGGTTCCTCCAGAAATACATAATTTTTTATGCTATTATCCTTAATATTCTATATTTATTTTTTATTTCCTTCTATAAATTACTTTTCCTTTAGAAATTGTCTTAATAATATTAATATTTTTATCAAAAACTACTATGTCAGCATCTTTGCCTGCTTCTATAGTTCCTTTTTTATTTTCGATTCCTAACATTTTGGCAGGATTAATGGTTACCGTCTTAACAGCACTTACTATATCAATATTGGTATTATTCATAAAGTTCCTTACAGCCTTATTTAATGTAATAATGCTGCCGGCAAGAGTTCCGTCTGCCAGCCTTGCCGTACCCTCTGCAACTTTCACATGCTTTCCTCCAAGCTCATAATCTCCATCTTCCAGCATACAAGCACGCATTGCGTCAGTAACTAAAATAATTTTGTCTATAGTTTTTGTTTTTAACAGCAGTCTTTGTACTGCCGGATGAACGTGTATATTATCGGCAATAAGCTCGCAGTAGACATCACCTTCCAAGGCAGCTCCCAATACGCCTGGTTTTCTATGGTTAAATGCAGTCATTCCGTTAAAGGTGTGTGTAGTACTGCTTATGCCATCTTCTATGGCTTTACAGGCTGCTTCATATGATGCAGCACTATGTCCCATTGATAGTTTTATTCCGCTTTGGTTGCAGTAATTTATAAAGTCCCTGCATCCATCCAATTCTGGCGCAATTGTTATCAGCTTAATACAATCCTTATATTTAGAAATAAGCTCAAAGCTTGGTGTTATTATGTATTCTTCATTATGACAGCCCTTAAACTGTTTGTTGATAAAGGGACCTTCCAAGTGTCCGCCTAATACTTGCGCTCCTGCACTTTTGTGTTGAAGCTGTCTTATGCACTCCAAGGCTTTATGTATATACTCAAATTGCATCGTCATAGTTGTAGGAAGCAGTGAGGTAACGCCGCCCTTTGCCACATTCATACTTATATTTTCCAGAGCTTCTATAGTTCCATCCATAGTGTCACTGTTATTGCAGCCATGGGTATGTATATCTATAAATCCTGAGGCTACATAGTTTTCTTCTGCATCATACATTTCTTCAATATTAAATTTGCCTAAGTCACTGTTGTCAACAAGTCCTGCTATAGTCTCATCAAACACTAGTGTTTTATAATGTATCAGATTTTCTCCTGAAATAATCTTTGCATTACGAATTGCTTTCATGTAGTCATCCCCTCCTCATATATTTATCGTTAAATTTTTACAAAATATGAAGCCCTAACAAAAATAAAGCTATACAAAAGTCTATGAACAAAGTTATAAAATCACATGCCTATTATTTCTGTGCTGACTTTTAAAGTAAAAAACAACAGAAAAATAAACTCTGTTGTTTTTGTGTTGTTTTTATTTTCTATTTTTTATTCCTGCTGTTTAGTATTACGGATACTCCAACAATTATTAATATCACTGCTGTTGCATATTTCTTTAAATCCTGTATAACTGGTCCCGAAAGTGCTGTAAATCCTACAGCTCCCAATATGGCAACAGGTATTAAAAGCCCTTTGTCTCTATTGCCAAATAGATATAACTCAAATAATCCGATAGCAACTCCCAGTATAAAAAAAGGCCACAAGCTGCCCATTAGCTGCCATCCAAACAAAACGTTAACTAAAAATAGTCCTCCATAGGTTGTCAATATTCCTGCCGGAACTAGTATACCCGGGTTTTTATCAATACCAGTAAAGAATGCAAAATGCATATATATTCCCGGTATCAATAAAGCCATCGGCCATAGATAGTTAAAGGAAAAGTTAACATATCCGAAGTTAGAAAGCATAAATAGAACACCTATAGCTATTAAAACTGCACCTATAACAAAGCCTGAATTTCTGTTCATTGTAATATTCCCTCCCGTTTGATTTCCCTTTTAGAATAACTGTTGTATTTTCATTATAATATACGGCGTATAATAATAAAATGTCTGAAATAATTTATTATTTTAAAAAAAGAGCTATAGAGAAACAACTTCAAAATTAAGTTCTTCCAGCTGTTTCTCACAAAGAGATTAGCAGCTCTTAACGAAAAGTATTTTGAGTTTTAGAGTTGCTAATCTATATTATATGATATTATATATAATGTGAATATGGTTCATTCCCATATTGGAGGTAATTATGAAGAAGGATATACGAAACAGTGTTCTAAAAATGCGCAGCGCACTTTCCAAGGAGCAGGTAAATAAGCTGAGTACTGAAATAAAGGATAAGCTTATAAGTATGGATGAATATAAAAAATCCAAGTGTATATTTGCATATCTGGATTTTAGAAATGAGGTTGCAACTGATGAGATTATTATCCATGCACTTAACAATAATAAAAGAGTATTTATTCCAGTATGTGTAAATGAAACAAAACAGCTGGTTGCAGCCGAAATAGATAATCTTAGCCAGCTTAGCATAAGCAGCTATGGTATAAGGGAGGCCGCTCCAAGCAATATAAGAATAGCTGACAGAAAGCTCATTGATATAGCAGTAGTGCCGGGTGCGGCATTTGATAAATACGGAAACAGGCTAGGGTATGGCGCAGGGTACTATGATAGATTTTTTCACACTGCCGGCAGTATTTTAAAGCTTGCTCTTGCATATTCCTTTCAGATTGTAGAAGAGCTTGGGGCTGAGCCTCATGATGTTCCAATGGATGCTGTGATTACCGAAAAAGAAATAATCAGATTTGGCAGACTTTTATAATGCATCAATAGTCTGGTGTTTGATATAATGGTTTCATGTACATAAATTTGTAAGTAGGTGAGTTAATGCTGTTTAAATTATTTTTAACCTTTTTTAAGATAGGTGCATTTACTATCGGCGGAGGATATGCCATGCTTCCTGTAATACAAAAAGAGGTAGTGGATAAAAAAAATTGGCTTACAACCGAGGAATTCCTTGATTCAATCGCCGTTACCAACAGTCTTCCCGGTCCCCTTGCCACTAACTGCGCAACCTTTGTTGGGTACAAGACAGCAGGTGTGCTTGGTGCATTAACATCAATTTTGGGTGCTATAACACCTTCCTTTTTTATTATTTTGCTTATTGCCGCCATTTTTACATCCTTTGCAGACAATTATATAGTACAGCTAGCCTTCTCTGGCATCAGACCCGCAGTGGCAGCACTTATTCTTTTTTCATTGGTAAAGCTAGTAAAATCTGTAGGAATAAAATGGATAAATACTTTTATATCTATTACTGCCTTAGGTTTGATACTGATACTAAACTTACATCCTGCCTTTGTTATTATAATATTTGGTACGGTTGGTTTCTTTTTTATGCGAAGTGAGGTGGAAAGCAAATGATAATTTTTAAGCTTTTTCTCACATTTTTAAGGATTGGAGCTTTTAGCTTTGGCGGCGGCTATGCGGTTTTATCTCTGCTTCAAAAAGAAGTTGTAGAATCAGCTAATTGGATTAGCCCAGAGGACTATGTAAATATAGCAGCTATATCAGAAATGACACCGGGACCTATCGCCGTGAACTCTTCCACCTTTGTAGGCTTTAAGCTGTCATCCTTTTGGGGTGCTGCTTTATGTACCATTGGTGTCATATTGATACCTTTTCTTCTTACCCTTCTGGTTTCTGTGTATTTTCAGAAATTTAAGCATCTTAAGCAAATAAGCTGGGTGCTAAAGGGCGTCCGCCCGGCGGTGCTTGGTTTAATCGGGGCAGCTTGCTTTGGTATAGCAAGGATTTCTTTTGAGGATTATAAGTCAGTTATTATTGCAATAATTGTGTTTGCCAGTGTGTATAGGTTTAAAATCAGCCCTATACTGGCTATACTAGGTTCTGGAATATTAGGTATTATATTTTACGGCTTGTTTTAAGCAGCTTTAAAGATTCAACTTGGGTTGAGTCTTTTTATTTTGTCAAAATATCGTACTTTAGCCGAATTTCATGTTTTAAAATTACCTGTTGTGTAAATAATATGTAATGCGAAAATAAAGCTGAATAAATCAGCTTTTCATGCAGGCTACGAAAGAGGTGATATTTATTTCTATTAAAATCGGCGTACCAAGGGGTTTATATTATTATAAGCACTTCCCATTTACGGAAGCCTTCCTGACCGAATTAGGAGCTGAGGTTGTACCCTCCTCTGAAACTACCAAGGATATACTTGATAAAGGGGTAAAATATTGTATAGATGATGCATGTCTTCCGGTAAAGGTATATCATGGTCATGCTCATAAGCTTAGAAATACTTCTGATTATATCCTTGTACCGAGACTTACAAGTGTGTCTCAAAATGAGTACATATGTCCCAAATTTGGCGGGCTGCCTGAAATGGTTAAGTTTTCTGTTCCTGACCTGCCTCAGCTTCTGGATATTGAAATTGATTTAAGCAGAAGCGGCAAACATCTGAAAAAGTCCTTATATAAGCTTGGACACCAGCTAAACATTAAAAATCCATTAAAGATAAAAAGAGCTGTAGACAAGGCGTTAACTGCTCACCAAGGCTTTAAGCAAAGCTTACTGAATGGGAACATACCAAATAGAGTTTTTAGGGGTGAGCCGCCTCAGGAAAGTAACAAGAAATATACTGTGGGGGTCATAGGTCATCCATACCTGATTTATGATGATTTTGTAAATATGAAGCTTTTAAGCAAGCTTAATGATTGGAATATTAAATATGTTACCGCTGAAATGATTGATCCACATATAATCAATGAGAGGTGTATGGAGCTTTCCAAGCGGATGTTTTGGAGCAGTGCAAAATCTATCATTGGAAGTGCTTTATATATGATGGATAATTCTCAGATCGATGGTCTTTTGATAGTAACTGCCTTTGGCTGCGGCATTGATTCCATTGCAGTGGAATATGTAGAAAACGCACTGCGCAGGTATTACAAAAAACCCTTTATCGTGCTGACCACAGACGAGCATACTGGGGATGCTGGTTATAACACACGACTTGAAGCTTTTAAGAGTCTACTTGATTGGAGGTCTGAAAATGAAGCTAACGTACCCGCACATGGGCGAAGCGTATATAGCCGCTAAGGCTATGTTTGACGACATCGGAATAGAAAGCGTTATTCCAGCTTATACTACCAAGTCTACGCTTCAGCTTGGCTCAAAGCTTTCACCCGAGAGTGTATGTCTTCCCTTTAAGATTATGCTTGGAAACTATATTAACAGTATTAATGAAGGCGCAGATACAATTATTATTACTGGCAGCTGCGGTCCATGCAGGTTTGGATATTACGGTCCCATACAGCAGCAAATATTGGAAAACGAAGGCTACAAGGATATAAATTTTGTCATACTTGATCCTCCCAAGGAGGGTAAGAGAAAGTTTTTGGAGGAGCTTGGAAAAATAACTGGAAAGCAGGTTATAAAGCCCATAAAGGCATTAAGGAGAGCTTATAAAATCTGCTGTGAAATTGACAGACTAAACGAGACACTTTACTATGTCAGACCTAGAGCCTTAAGCAAATCAAAGGTGAAAGCAATAATACATGCTTTTAGAAATGACATAGTAAAAACCCACGGCTCCGAAGAAATACTTGCTATGATACAGGATACTATAGAAAAGTTAAAAAGTGTTCCTATTGATACAAGCTATAAGCCTCTAAAAATCGGCATTATAGGTGAGATATATACCATTATTGAACCTTTTTCCAATCTTGAGGTTGAAGAAAAGCTGGGAGATATGGGAATAGAAGTTCATAGATCCATGACTGTAGGGGATTGGGCAAGAAATACAATAATCAGACCTGTCACCGGCAGAAAGCCCTATGCTCATGAAAAAAAGCTGTCAAAGCCTTATCTGCCTGCATTAATCGGCGGTCATGCCCAACAGTGCATTGCTCATGCCATAAAGTATGCTAACCAGGATTATGACGGCTTGATACAAATATATCCTATGACCTGTATGCCCGAAATAGTATCACGCTCCATACTGCCTCAGATTGAAAAGGATTATAATATACCAATATTATATCTGATAGTAGATGAGCAGACCGGTGAAGCAGGCTATGTAACCAGATTGGAAGCCTTTATTGATTATTTGGCTGGTACAAGTAAAAGAAAAGAAATGGTATCTCATTAGATCCCATTTCTTATTTATTTTTTTCTTATTGGCTTATATGGTGATACCTCAACAAGCTTATCTACATTCTTAAGTGCCATTCTCCAAAGATATAGCATGTATGGTATGAAGAGTATAAAAAGCATAAAGCGTTGGGATAAAAGTATAAAATCATAGATTCCATGCAGCAAAACGGGAACTAAAAGACCTGACAGCATATATTTCAGCCTTTTGTCCTTTGAAACAAATTTTGCCACGCCTAAATAATATCCCATGGAAGCTCCAAACAGAGCATGAGCAGGAACAGCGCTAAAGGCTCTTATTAAAGCTGTGTTTAATCCTCCTCTTGAAAAAACATAAGCGACATTTTCTACAGTTGCAAAGCCAAGAGAGATAAAAACACAATATACTATTCCATCGTACATCTCGTCAAACTCTCTGTTTTTCCAAATGACAAGCAAGAAAGCCAAGTACTTAAAAGCCTCTTCTACCAGTCCGGCTACTACAAAAGCTGTATAACCGGCTGTCACTAAATTTCTTTCTGATGTATCAAATATATTCAGCTTCATTTCAGCAAAAAGCACAGGCAGTATTATTATTACACCCAGCAGAAAGGCTTTTATCAGCACACCGCCCGGCTCCTTTTCGTATTTATCACGCATATAGAAATAATACAATAATGCAATGGATGGTGCTACAGCCGCTGTTACTAAAAGCATAAGATACTCACATCCTGTTTTCTATTCATTTTAAGCTGTTTTCTAAAATTGCAATCTGTCTTTCATTTAGTCCATACATTTTATATAGTTCCCTATCTATAGCTGATGAAATACTATAAATTTCTTCCTTGTTTTTGCATTTTTTTATTTTCTCAGATAATAGTAATAATTCCTGATTAATAATATCTCCAATAATTTTAATTTTTAAAACTGTATTTGGATAGTAGTCATACAGCTTATCACTAAGCTTTTTGGCAAAGCACTTAAAATAAAATTCCATAACACTGCTGTTTAGTATTGCTGCTATATATTCATAGCTAAATTGAGCCGCATATTGCTTTTTTATAATAAGGCTGTATACATCCGCACTGCAATAATATCCTTCCCTATCAACCGCAAAACGACTACTTGAAGACTTATATGGATAGACAATTTTTTTGCTGTCAAAGCTTTCACATTGCCTTCCCCATTGCAGCTTATACCATTCTCTTATTCCTTTTATACATTCCCTTCTCTGTATCAGCTTGTTTTTGTACTGAGCTATATGTCTAACAGCATTGGGATATTGTTCTTCGTTATTGATATAGTCGGCGTATATCAGATATTGCTTTGCAGGTTCAATCATATTGGGGGATATATTTTTGTTTTTAATCCAAGGCTTCAATAGTTCTTTTTCCAAGCTGTGCTTTTCTATATCCTCCGCTGTCACAACAAATGCTTTATCACAGCCGGTAATTATTCCTTGATAGCTGTCCATCAATTGCAGGAGCTGATGTGTCCCCTTGGCATCAATAATTTTGTAAAGCTCATACTGTTCAGGAGCTATCAAAAGCCAGCCGTCAGATTTCAGCATTTCTCTATTTATTTTAAAGTTCTCAGCCTGCTGCTGCTTTATTTTTTCCCTAGGATTATATTTACAGACCTTTGTTATATCGGTGGCTGCATCTGTGATTTGCTTCTTTAGTGTTATTATGCAAGCCGCTACACCAGCATCCTCAAATACTTCACAGCCTTGAAAATCAACTATTTCTGTTATATCACAGCTATCTGTAATATACCTTCTCAAATACTCCGCAGAAGGTCCTTCCATAAAATATCTGGAGCAGATAAATGACATTACTCCTTGTGTTTCAAGTAAATCTATGCTTTTTTTAATAAAGCAGTATAGTATGTCAGATTTGTCTCTGTACACTTCTTTATAAAGCCTATGCAGTATTTTTTTATAGCTGTTATCCACTTTCTTATGTCCTATATAAGGAGGGTTTCCGAGTATGTAGCTGTATTGCTGATGCCATAGCTGATAAAGCTTGGTATTTTCCATAG
Organism: uncultured Clostridia bacterium; assembly: GCA_937930535.1. Lineage (GTDB taxonomy): Bacteria > Bacillota > Clostridia > Lutisporales > Lutisporaceae > CALGKJ01. Next base: position 32,762 of record CALGKJ010000003.1, on the reverse strand, counting down.
ACGCATCCAGCAGGCATACCTCACCGCTTGTAAGGCTGTCACAGCAGATAATGTTAAGACTGCATTCCTCTCCGACAAACTCATTTATAGAGCTTTTTGCAATCTCAACAGCCTCCGGGTCAATGTCAGCACCCCAAATGATATTTTCAGCAATAAATTTCCTTATGTTACCTTGCTGTAAGATATCTGTTAGTTCTATACTATAAGCAATAATTTCAGATATACTATTGTTGAATTTTCTTTCCAGTACTTCTATTGCCTTAAGCAGAAAATATCCAGCACCGCAGGCTGGGTCAAGTATTTTAATGTAGGGGTTGTCCCAAAGCTTAACATTGCTTAAAGCATATTCCACCATGTATTCTACTATTGGCAGAGGGGTATAGAACACCCCTTTAGCCTTACGTTCTACTGTCTCCATATTTTGCTCAAAGGTTTTGCCTTGGTTGTATAGGTTTTCGTGTCTATTCATTATGTGTACTGCCTTTACATATAAATATTTTACCTTCTAAGGGCTTTAGCTCTATGTTGAGTATACCCTCTTTTAGTAAATATTCATTATTGGAAAGGATATCTATTAAACAGCCGCTGTCCAGCCAAGGCTTCAGATTTATCTCAATTTTTTCATTATCATGCTTACTTCTATTTAATATAACGACTGCTGTACTATTTTTTCTGTATTCGCCGAAAGCGTCCTTTTCGTTGTTTATTATTCTCAAATAGGCATAAACAGTATCTCTTGCGTATAATGGTATAAAATCTCCTGTGCTTAAGCAGCTATATTTATGCCTTGCAGCTATAAGCTTTTTATACCACTCCAAAAGCTCAGTATCTTCCTTTCCCCAGGGATATGTTTTGCGGTTCAGGGGATCTCTATGTCCCTCTACTCCCGCTTCGTCTCCATAGTATATTGATGGTACGCCCGGGAAGGTCATCTGTATCAGCGACATAAGCTTAAGCCTTGATATTGCAAGCCGCCTTTTTTCATCATCCAGCTTATACTCGGATTTTTGCTTGTAGCTTAAGGCTTCCTCAGCAGGTGCTTCTCCCAATATTGTTAGTATCCTAGGTACATCATGGGTTCCTATTAGATTCATATTTGCATAGAAATTGTGAGGAGGATAGTTTTCCTTTAGGCTCATCATTGCTGCATTGGCTTGTTCAGCACTTTTCCAGCTTAGTATATAATCCATCATAATGCTTCTAAAGGGATAGTTCATTACTGAGTCCAGCTCTTCTCCCAACAGGTATCTTCTTCTGCTGCCATAGCTGATTTTGTTGGATGCATCCTCCCATACCTCACCTATAAGTATTGATTCAGGATCCTGCTGCTGCATAGCAGCCTTAAGCTCCTTGATAAATTCATCCGGCAGCTCGTCAGCTACATCAAGTCTCCAGCCCTTGATTCCCTGCTTTATCCAGTACTTTATTACACTATCTTCATCGCTAATAATATAACGTCTATAGTCTGGATTCATTTCATTTATATTGGGCATGTTATCAATACCCCACCAGCATTCGTAGGAATGCGGATGATCGTGGAATCTATACCATGAGTAATAAGGTGATTCCTTGGATTGATATGCACCCAGCGTATTGTAGCTGCCGTATCGGTTAAAGTATATGCTGTCACTGCCGGTATGACTGAAAACACCATCGAGTATTATGGACATACCCTTTGCCTTGGCTTCTTCACAAAGCCTTCTGAATATTTCATTGTCTCCAAACATTTTGTCTATGCTCTTATAATCAGATGTATCATATTTATGGCTGCTTGGGGAATCAAATACAGGGTTAAGATAAATAGTATTAATTCCTAAATCCTTTAGATAATCCAGCTTTTTGATTACACCAAGCAAATTACCGCCGAAAAAGTCCCACTTGAGTATCTCACCCGTATCACGATCCTTAATATAGCAGGGAGTATCCTCCCAGCTTGAATATAAAAAGCTGTTGTTTCTTAGATTTAATATTTTTCCATCCTCATTGCCATTGAAAAATCTATCAACAAAGATCTGATAAATAACGGCATCCTTGTACCACGATGGAACTTTTGCAGCTTTCTCAAATACCGTAATCTGGTAATAAACAGGTATGTGGTGAGCTATATGCCCTATACCTCCATAGGCATTGCTGTTGTTGCCATAAAAATAGTCAACACCGTCGATATTAAGTTTAAAATAGTACCATAAAAGTCCCGGTTCTTGTAACACAGTTTGTCTTGTTACATATAAATGCTTTTCATCTTGCTGCTGCTCCAGCTGCATATCTATATGTCTTTCAGCACCATTATCCTCTATTAGTACCAGCTTGGCAGAATTTATGGTTAATCTGGTGTTGGCTTCTACTCTAAGAGTTACATCCGCTCCGCAGGATACTGCCCCAAAGGGCTCTCTATATTTAACATCATGTGAATTGTGAATAATAAAATTCTGACTCAAAACAACTTCACCTGCTTCCTTATATTGATATATGCAGTATATATTTTTAGTGCAATAAATTGCAGCTTTATTAAAAAGTGAATGTATATCCAAGAGATACACATTCACTCTAAACATGCTTATGACAGTTTAATGATTTTTACTTTGACACTTACTCTACTCTCGCCTTCTCAATCCTCACATTATACTTATCTACTGGAACATTTCTGACGCCCCAGATTCCAGATGCGTATTCCATTATGGTTCTGTCACTTGAGAATATACCTGAGTGAGCTATATTGTGTATCGCCATTCTCATCCATTTCTGTTTATCTCTATATAACTGGTCAATATTATTCTGAGCTTTAACATATGAATCAAAGTCCTTAAGCACGAAATACTCATCATTATGTAGTAATAGCGCATTATAGATGCTTAAGAATTCAACATTATTATCTAATAGGAAGCCGTTAAGCAGTTGATCCAATATTCGGGTAAGCCTTGGGTCATTCTTATACAGATCCACAGAGTTGTAGCCTCCATGCCTATAATAGTCTATAACCTCCATTTCGGTTAATCCGAATATTACAATGTTGTCGTCTCCTACCTCATCTCTTATTTCAATATTCGCCCCGTCCAAGGTTGCAATAGTTATTGCACCATTCATCATAAGCTTCATGTTTCCTGTGCCGGATGCTTCCTTTGTAGTGGTTGATATCTGCTCGCTTACGTCAGCAGCAGGAATTATTCTTTCTGCCAGAGATACCTTATAGTCCTCCATAAATACTACCTTGATCTTATCCTTTATTCTCTTATCGTTATTTATTTTATGAGCCAGTGTATTGATAAGCTTTATTGTCTGCTTGGCAAGATAATAGCCCGGTGCAGCCTTTGCGCCAAATATAAAGGTACGAGGAACTATATCCAAATCAGGATTATCCAATAATCTGTTATATAAGTTCATTATATTTAGTACATTCAGTATTTGTCTTTTGTATGCATGAAGCCTTTTTATATGCACATCAAATATGGAGTTGGGGTCAATATTTATGTCGTACTTATCCTTAATTATTGCTGACAGATGCTGTTTGTTTTCATGCTTTATTTGATGCACTTTTTCTTGAAACACTGGATCATCGGCATATTTCAGAAGTCGAATAAGCTCGGTAGGATGTCTTATCCACTCTGGTCCTATTGTTGCCTTTACCAACTGGCTCAGCTTCGGATTTGCCTTTCTGAGCCATCTTCTATGAGTTATACCGTTGGTCTTATTATTAAACTTATAGGGCTGGAAGTTATAAAAATCTGCCAGCTCCTGTTTCTTTAATATTTCAGTGTGTATCTTTGCTACTCCGTTTACGCTGTGGCTGCCTACAATAGCCAGATGCGCCATCCTTACATATCCATCTCCAATAATAGCCATTTTACCTATACGATCCCAATCGCCGTTGTATCTATTCCAAAGCTCCTTGCAGAATCTCTCGTTGATTTCCTCTACAATCAAGAATATTCTTGGAAGCAATCCCTTAAACATATCTATAGGCCATTTTTCCAGAGCTTCCGCCATAATTGTATGGTTGGTATAGGATATAGTATTGGTGGTTATTCTCCAAGCTTCGTCCCAATCTAAGCCTTCAACATCCATAAGTATACGCATAAGCTCAGGCACGGCAACTGCTGGATGGGTATCATTTATATGAATAGCCACCTTTTCATCAAAGTCATGTATATTATGCCCTGCTGCCTTAAAGTTTCTTACGATACTTTGAATACCAGCAGATACAAAGAAATACTGCTGTTTGAGTCTTAATACTCTTCCTTCGTGATAGCTGTCATCAGGATACAGCACTTGGGATATGGACTCTACGGAATACTTTTGCTCTACTGCTTTTAGATAATCTCCTCTGCTAAAGGAGGATAAGTCAAAATCCTTGACTGGAGTTTCCGCACTCCACAGCCTTAAAGTATTTACGGTGTTATTTTTATAGCCTATTATTGGCGTATCATATGGTACTGCTAAAACAGGCTCATAGTTATCATGATGAAATACTAAGCTTCCATCCTTCTGCTCTGTCCATACATTGCCGCCGAATTTTACTTCAACAGCCTTGTCGCTTCTTCTTATTTCCCAAACATTGCCTTCCCTCAGCCAGTTTTCTGGAAGCTCTACCTGATAGCCGTTAACTATTTTCTGTTCAAACAAGCCATATTTATATCTTATGCCGCAGCCATGACCAGGTATGCCTTGAGATGCCATTGAGTCCAAAAAGCAGGCAGCAAGTCTTCCCAAACCGCCATTTCCTAGTCCTGCATCCGGTTCTACTGATTTTAGCTCTTTTAGAGTTATGCCAAGCTCCTTTAGTGCTTCTTCGCAAAGCTCTTCAAGTCCTATACTAACCAGATTGTTGCCTAGCAGTCTTCCTAGTAAAAATTCTATTGAAAAGTAGTATACCTGTTTTTCGCCTTGTTCGTAATATTTATGATTGGTTTTTACCCACTTTTCCGCTACATAGTCTCTTATCAAGCTTCCAAGAGCTGAATACTTATCTAAAATTGATGCTTGTTCCAGACTTTTCGCATGCATCGTTGTTAATTTATTAATAAAATCCTCTTTGAACTTTTCTTTACTTATATCCATTTTCTCCTCCGATTTTCCTCTAACTTTGATTCATAATATTTGAAACAGCACACTGTTACAATGTCAATTCCTGGTATACACGCTTATATTTCAAAGCAGTGCTGCGCCAACTGTAATCCTGCAGCATGGCATTTTTTACTATGTTGTTCCAGATTGTTTTGTCCTTATAAACATCCAAGGCTCTCTTTATAGTATATAACAGGTCATGCGCATTATAATGGGTAAAGCTGAATCCGCAGCCTTCGCCTGTATACTCATTATATGGCTTTACAGTATCCTTCAGCCCACCGGTCTCTCTTATTATGGGTAGACATCCATATCTCATTCCCATTAACTGCCCTGTTCCGCAAGGCTCAAAAAGGGATGGCTTAAGGCATATGTCTGAGGCGGCGAATATTCTTCTGGCAAGAAAATCATCCTCCACAAGGCTGACAGACAGCTTCTTTGGATATCTTTTTGCATATTCCATAAATAAGTTTTCATACTGATGCTCACCTTTGCCTAAGACTACCATCTGTATGTCCATATTTAAAAGGTCTTCCAAAATATATGCCAGCAGATCAATACCCTTTTGCATAGTAAGCTCAGACACCAGTGCCAGCATTGGTATTTCAGCATCAACCTTCAGTCCTAGTACTTCCTGAAGCTTTACCTTGTTTTCAGACTTATTTTCTAAAGTATCTACTGTATAGTTGGTATAGATGCTTCTATCCGTTCCAGGGTCATAAGCGGTATAATCTATGCCATTAACTATTCCATACAAGCTTCTTCTTTTCTTTCTAAAAATATCATCTAGTCTTTCTCCGAAAAATGGCGTTTGTATTTCATCTGCATAGGTGCTGCTTAAGGTAGTTATGGAATCCGAGAATACCAGTCCACCCTTCACAAAGCTTACACCGCCGTAAAATTCAACAGCATCACTGCGGAAATATTCGTTACCCAAATTCAAAAGCTCTCCTAATATTTCTTTGGGAAATACTCCTTGATGCTTTAGATCATGAATAGTGAATACTGTTTTCATTTCCTTATATTCAGGCTCATTTTGATAGTGCTCCTTTAATAGTACACTGAGCATTCCTGTCTGCCAGTCATTGCAGTGTATAATGTCAGGAGTAAAATCCAGATAGCGGATAGATTCCAGTGCTGCTCTATTAAAAAAAGCGTATCTTTCTGCTTCATCATAGAAACCATATATACCTTGTCTTTTAAAGTAATACTCATTGTCTATAAAGTAGAAGGGTGCACCCTCATACTTAAGCTCTTCCAAGCCGCAGTACTGGTTTCTCCAGCCTACAGGAACGTTAAAAATATTTATACACGTCATTTTATCTCTAAAGAATTTAGGGATATCACCATATTTTGGTATCATAACTCTTACATCTATGCCAAGCCTTCTAAGCTCTTTAGAAAGTGAAAAGACAACATCGCCAAGGCTTCCAGTATTAATAAATGGATGGACTTCCGATGCAATTAAAAGTACCTTCACGACAATCCACTCCTTTTAGTTCATTTGATTATATAATAGCCTTTTTCTCAATTACTATAGGATAATTATCATCACCCTTTAACTGCTTATTCTGCGTAATCACAACATTCTTATCGAGGATTACATTTCTGACAAGTGCGTCTTCCTCTACTATACTATTCTGCATTAGTATAGAATTCTTGACCACTGCTCCCTTTCTTACTCTGACGCCTCTAAATATTATACTGTTTTCTACAGTACCATCTATCATGCTTCCATTTGCAAGCAGCGAATTTGATACAACAGCATTTTCTGTGTATTTAGTAGGCGCTTCATCCTTAACCTTTGTATAGATAAGACCATTTTTGAAGAACAGCTCTCTTGAAAGCTTCATATCCAGCAGCTGCATACTAGTCTTAAAATAGCTTTGAATAGAGTTTATACAAGCCAGATATCCGTCATATTCATAACCATAGACTTTGAATTTTCCAATATTTTTATGTATGGCATCCTTAAAATAATCATAGTCACCCTTTGATGAGCATGTATGTACAATATCTAAAAATAATGACTTGCTCATAATAAACATTTCCATGGAAATGTTGTTTTCATCGGTTTTACCTGTATTTATATCTACAGCACTTATTTTATTATCGTTATCTATAATATAAGTATTGCAGTACTGGAAATTCTCTGCACAATCATTTGCTTTTTTATATAAAACTGTTATATCTGCATTTTTTTCTGTATGATAATGAATAGCAGCTTTGTAGTCAACATTACATATCATGTTGCTTGATGTGACGATCACATTTTTTTGCTTGCTAAGATGTACATAGTCTATATGATTCTTAAAGTTCTCTATATCACCTCTATAAATTCCCAGTGTATAATAATTAAAAACAGGATTCAATACAAATAGACCATCATTTTTTCTGTCCAGATCCCATGCCTTGCCGGTGCCTAAATGGTCAATAAGCGCTCTGTATTTGTTTTGAGTAAAAATGCCCACATTTGATATTTCTGAATTTACCATATTAGAAAGTGCAAAATCTATTATTCTATATCTGCCCGCTATAGGTATAGCAGCAATGGGTCTGTTATATGTCAATTCTTTAATATTATCTTCTCTTTCACTGAGATTGATAATTCCCATATAATCTTTCATCTGAATCCCTCCCACAAATAAATATATAAATCCCGATAGTAACGCAAGTATCCTATAGATAACCACCTCTAAAACTCAAAATACTTTTCGTTAAGAGTTGCTAATCTCTTTGTGAGAAACAACTGGAAAGCTTTAATTTTGAAGTTGTTTCTCTATATAGATTTATATAATATGCGTTTTTCTATTCTTTATATGTTGTGTTTTCTTCAACTACATCACTTTCGCCTATTAGTGTAACTGCATTTGAGTTTTTGTCTCCGATTACACAGCCTGGTTTTATTAATGAATCGCTTCCGATAATAGCTCTCTCGATTGTTACATTATCTTCGATTGTAACATTAGGCATTACAACAGTATCTACAAGCTTTGTATTTTTCCCAACGTATACTCCTGAAAAAAGAACCGAATTATGGACTTCACCGTATACTACGCAGCCTTCGCCTATCAGAGAGCCTTTAATGCTTGCTGATTCTCCTGTAAAATGCGGTGGTCTTATAGGATTTACCGAGTAAATTCTCCAGGATGTATCATAAAGATTCAGCTCGTTATCAGGCTTCAGCAGATCCATATTGGCTTCCCATAGGCTCTCTATAGTACCTACATCCTTCCAATAGCCTTTAAAGGGATAAGCAAAAAGCTTTATACCTGTATCAAGCATATTAGGAATAATGTTTTTTCCAAAATCATTTTGTGAGTTTTTATCCTGCTCATCTTCAACTAAAAATTTCCTCAAGGTTTTCCAGTTAAATATGTAAACTCCCATGGAGGCAAGGTTGCTTTTTGCATTTTTAGGTTTTTCATCAAATTCATAGATGCTTCCATCTTCATTAGTATTCATGATTCCAAATCTGTTTGTTTCTTCCCAAGGCACTTCAATAACAGCAATTGTAGCTTCTGCACCCTTCTTTTTATGAAAATTTAGCATTTGAGAATAGTCCATTTTGTATATGTGATCACCTGAAAGTATCAGCACATATTCAGGATCATAATAGTCAATAAAGTTGATATTTTGAAAGATTGCGTTAGCAGTCCCCTTATACCATTCTCCGCCCTGCTCATTCATGTATGGCGGCAGCAATGTAACCCCGCCTTTTTTCCTGTCTAAATCCCATGGGCTTCCAATACCTATATAGGAATTCAAAATTAACGGTTGATATTGTGTTAATACGCCCACAGTGTCTATACCTGAATTTGAACAATTGCTTAGAGGAAAATCTATGATCCTATATTTCCCACCAAAAGGCACAGCAGGTTTTGCAATTTTTTTTGTCAGCAAGGTCAGTCTGCTGCCTTGCCCGCCTGCTAAAATCATTCCGATCCATTCTTTTTTTTGCATGTTTTTCCCCTCCTAATCCAGCTCAATATTAGTATTCCTTAAAAATACTGTTGCTAACGGTGGAATTTTGATTTCTATCGAGTAATCCATATCATGCCATTTTATTTTATCAGTTTTTATAAGTTTGCTGTTAAGTTGACCTGAACCGCCAAATTCGCACCAATCACTATTAAATACTTCAATGTAATCACCTGAATAAGGTACACCTATTCTATAGCTCTCATGCACTACAGGTATAAAATTAGATATAACCACAAGATAATCCTTTTTGTTCCTGCTTCTTCGTATAAAGGCTGCAATGCTTTGAGTATAGTTGTCTGCATCTATCCATTTAAAGCCGTCCCATGTGTGATCCAGCTCCCACAAGCTGGCTTCATTTTTATAAAATTCATTAAGGGCTTTAACATAGTTTTGCATTTTTTTATGCATATCATAATCTAAAAGCAACCAGTCCAAACTATCAGCATACCGCCATTCTATAAACTGACCAAACTCTCCGCCCATAAAGAGCAGCTTCTTTCCTGGATGTGCCATCATATAGCCATAGAAAGCTCTTAGATTCGCAAACTTCTGCCAATAATCACCGGGCATTTTATCTATTAATGATTTTTTCCCATGCACCACCTCATCATGTGATAAAGGCAAGAGAAAATTTTCCGAATATGCGTACATAAATGAAAATGTAATAAGATTATGATGAAACTTTCTATATATTGAATCCATTTCCATATATTTAAGCATATCGTTCATCCAGCCCATATTCCACTTATAATTAAAGCCGAGACCCTCAGAATGGGTTGGAGCTGTTACAAAAGGCCATGTGGTTGACTCTTCAGCAATCATCAATACATTTGGATAATATTCATGTACCATTGTATTTAATTTTTTTATAAATTCTACAGCTTCAAGGTTTTCTCGACCACCATTACGATTGGGCTGCCATTGACCCGCTTCCTTACCAAAATCAAGATAAAGCATGCTGGCAACAGCATCTACTCTAATTCCATCTATGTGATACTTGTCAAGCCAGAAAAGGGCATTAGAAATAAGATAGCTATTTACCTCTGTTCTTCCCAGATCAAAATTTGCAGTACCCCAGCCTGCATTTTCCCCCTTAACAGGATCCGCATATTCATATAAAGCAGTACCGTCAAATTGCCTTAAACCATGATCGTCCTTGCAGAAATGACCTGGTACCCAGTCCATAATAACACCTATTCCCATTTGATGACACCTGTCTACAAAATACATAAAATCATAAAGTGAGCCATATCGGCTGGTTGCAGAATAATATCCTGTTGATTGATATCCCCATGAACCATCATAAGGATGCTCAGAAAGAGGTAGTACCTCTATATGTGTATACCCCATATAACATACATATTCAACTAATTCTTCTGCTAGCTCTCTATATGTATAAAAATCTCCATTCTCTTTTCTTTTCCATGAGCCTAAATGAACTTCATATATATTAACTGGCTTTTCAGATGTGTTAAGATTTTTTCTATTCTCCATCCAAGCCTTATCATTCCACTCATATAAATCCAATGCTGCTATTTTAGAGGCAGTACCCGGTCTCATTTCGGAATAAAAGGCATATGGGTCTGATTTAGTGAGTACCCGGCCATCCCAGGTATATAGCTCGTACTTGTATAAATCCCACTGCTTGAGATTAGGAATAAAGAGCGACCAAATTCCAGAATCGCTTTGTTTTTCCATGCAATGACAGCACCCATTCCAGCTATTAAAGTCACCGACTACTCTTACTTCCTTTGCATTGGGTGCCCACAAATTAAATATAGCTCCACTAACACCATTATTTTCTACAAGGTGAGCTCCCATAAATTCATAACTCCTAAAATGGTTACCTTGATGAAATAAATAAGTATCATATGGGCTGTTTAATGAAAATGTCATACTATACACTTCCCGCCTAAATTATTTTGAAAATTATGAATTTTTCATAATTCTTTATTCTACACTTTTGTTTTTATTCCTGCATTTAAATAAAATTAATCCAGTTGTTTCTCACAAAGAGATTATCCACTCTTAACGAAAAATATTTTGAGTTTTAGAGTTGGTTATCTATAAATTATTTCCTGTTATCCTCTTGTTTTTGTCTGAACTTTATTACTTTCGACGCTTTTTTATCACTCCTATGCTTTACCTTATTATATTCATTCAGTTCGCTTTTAACAGCAAGCCAGATGAAAACACCCACAAGGATGTCATCAAGCCAGCCTAAACCAATAACAAAATCAGGTACTAAATCGAAAGGCAGTATTAAGTATAGAATACTCCCCAAAATAAGCAGCTTTTTTAATAATGAGGTGTTTTTATCCCGTATATATCTCGCAAGCAAACGAATTTTACCTATCATAACTCTCCTCCTGCCAAAACTTATCAAGCTTTATTATTATTTTATTCAGCTTATGTTATGTATTTTCTATTACAAACTGCTTATTACATAATTATACCATATAATTATACAGAATAATATTATTTAGGATTAGTTTTCATTTTTCTGTATACAAGCTTCCCATATTTAAGTTAATGTAGTATAATATAGTTTAAGACAGCCGAATTCCTTATGGAAACGGGGGACAACCCTTGGGGTGAATTGAACTTATAGTCATAGGTACTCTTGATTGTATAAGTTCTTAGGGTTACTCTCAACCCAAACCCGTCAACTAACCTCGTAGGCTTAGTGAGAGGAGTAATCAAATGAAGAAGGATCTAATCAAAAAAATCTTTGTTTTCGCGCTAGTGTTAACAGTATTTATCAGCCTTAGCTGCAATGCGTATGCAAGTAGTGGAACCTTGAAAAAGGGAGACAACTCCCAAGAGGTGGTAAAGGTACAGCAAATGCTGAAAAAGCTTGGATATTTTGAAGGTGACTGTACTGGATATTTTGGTGACATCACCGAAAAAGCAGTTATAGCTTTTCAAAAGGACTATAAGCTTACAGCAGACGGCAAAGTAGGACCAGCAACCTTAAATAAGCTGACCAGTCTTACAGCAGCAACAGCAAGCAGATCCTCAACTACCTCAAAAAATGATAACGCTATACATACAGTAAAGCAGGGCGACACTGTATGGGATATTGCTAAAGCATATGGAGTGACTACATCCTCAATATTAACAGCTAATAACCTTACTGAAAGCTCCGTTCTCAAAATTGGCGATAAGCTCATAATACCCGGTGTCAATAAGTCAACTGTAACAACTGTAACAACCGTAACAACTGACAAAAACAATGATGACGATTCAAAGGTTAACGGTAACAGCAATACTGAAAATACTTATGTAGTTAAAGCCGGCGATTCAGCCTCTTTGATAGCCGAAGACTTTGGTGTTTCACTTGCTGCATTGTTAAAGCTCAATGATTTAACTGAAACCTCAATCCTTCAGATTGGACAAGTACTGAAAATCCCAACTGATGAGCAGGATGCTGAATATAGCAGCTCACAAAGCAAGGACACCAGTACAAGTACCGCAGTAAGCAAAGGCGAGTACCTAGGATGGTTTGACGAAGTACAGTACATATTTGAGAAAGGTGCAATTGCAACAATAACCGATGTCGCAACAGGCAAAACCTTTAAAGTAAAAAGATATCAAGGTCATAACCATGCGGATGTAGAACCATTAACTGCTGAAGATACAGCAGTAATGAAGAGCTTATATGGAAGCTGGAGCTGGGACAGAAGATCAGTGATAGTTAGTGTCAACGGCAGAAACATAGCAGGTTCAATGAATGGTATGCCTCATGGCAATGGCAGCATAAGCAACAATAATTTTAATGGACATTTTTGCATACACTTTAAAGGAAGTAAAACACATGCAGGAAATAAAGTAGACTCAACCCATCAAGCAATGGTTAAAAAAGCTGCTGGGCTGTAACAAAAGCTTAATATTAAAAAACCCCCTCAATGGGGGTTTTTTAATGCCTTAACGACGTTCATTATCATGAAGTGTTTGATCTATTACTATTACAAGAGCCAATATAAATGCCTGATACTCATCATCTGCAATATCAACTCCATAAGTATCCCCGAAGGAAAACCACTTTTTACTTACCTGTGCTACAATTTGATTATCCTTTAATATATTAAAATCCAAGGACATAAAGTTACCCTCTATTTGATATGTACCTAAATCACTTTCAATTCTAAATCTAGGCTTAAAAAATGTAAACTCTTTTTTTACCATTGCAATTTCTTTATCACCGGAGTAAATATAATACTCAGGAAGAAATCTGAATATCTCTTGTCTTATACGTATTAGTATGTTACCATGTAAATCCTCAATTTGAAGCTTATCACCAAAGGAAAATACCTTACCTCTCACTATAAAGCAATCCTGTTCATATTCATCCTTAACTACAAAATTATCACCCAGACTAAATACTCTTTGCTTAACCTTATATCTCATATTGCACCTCCAATATTTTTATTAATTCTCAAGGCTTGCATAAGCTGTAATCTATATTTGAACAAACAGCTTGAAAATCATAGTGCCATGTAATTATACACAGATTCTCTTGTTTATATTATATCAAATATAAGATGCGTATTACTATAGATTAGCAACTCTAAAACTCAAAATACTTTTCGTTAAGAGTTGCTAATCTCTTTGTGAGAAACAACTGGACATATTTAATTTTGAAGTTGTTTCTCTATATATAAAGGCTATAAAGATGTATTTATATATGTGTAATATTTTGATATATTGTATTTACTTTCATGGATTAAATGTTATAATAGAATCATAGATTATTAATAAACATTATTAGTTAGTATTAGTTTTTTGTCTGCCCCTTACCATTTATATTAGAAAATCGACATAAAATATAACAACTATTGACAAACTGGGTATATAAGACTATTCTTACTATGTTATTATAATGATTTTCGCTGGAGGGATTTATTTATGTTTGATATCGTTAAATGTCTGAAAGAAAAAGGTTACAAGGTTACTCCCCAGCGTATAGCGGTGTATGAGATTCTACGAAACACAAAAGAACACCCGACAGTAGACATGATTTATCACCGATTACAGCCCCTATACCCAACAATGAGCCTTGCAACTGTTTACAAATCATTGGAAGTATTTAAAGAATTGAATCTTGTACAAGAACTTAATGTAGGCGAAGATAAATTCAGGTATGATGCTAATGTTAATCAACATCCACATATTACGTGTTTAGGCTGTACCAAAGTAGAAGATGTTGATGATGAGATGCTTTTTAATCTGCTTGAGCAGGTAAGCTCAAAAACAGGATATAAGCTAGTAAATCAGCAGCTCTATTTCTTCGGTTACTGTCCTGAATGTAAATTAGAAAACTAAAAAAGGTACAAATCCTTCTGAGGATTTGTACCTTTTTTCATCATTTTCCTATAAGTGATTGATCCAAAGCAGAGCGTACTGCTTTGATAATCTTATTCAACACATATGCTGAATTATTGGTCGCTCTTGGAACTACTATATTTTGAGATTGAACAATATCAAAGATAAGCTGCGGAATTTCATCCTTTAATGCTACGTTATCCTCAATAAATTTTGGTGGAAGCTCCAGAAGCTTGATTTCCTTTATTACTGCGTTTTGGATTGTTATTTCTGCCTTGATGTTTCCATGCTCTGTTTTCTCTGTGCCTATGTACACTCCATCTCTATATTTTAAATATGTATAGCCGGAGGATGGAACACCACTTTTTTCATTCCGCATTGCAAAAAGCATAAATATTGCAATAATGGTAATCAACAGTAATAAGGCATAAATCATTAGATTCTTTTTGTTTAGGATTATAATTCTCGGTTTTATAATTATCCCTCCTATCAGTTATTAAATTGGGCATTTATAACCCACTAGTTCCTTATACTAAATTATTACAAAAGGGATAAATATATGCCTTTTTTTATACTACAGAATTTGTCCATTTACCACATCGGTCTCCCCACATTGCTACTGTTTTATTGTTTAAATCTACTTTTATTACCTCACAATAATTATCACAGCTCTCACAATTAAAGCTAGTTGGTGAAAAGCTGTCAGCAGCCCCGTCAAAGCCCCTGAAATTAGTTTTGCCGCCTCTTGCAGCAATATGCTCCTTTGCCAGTATTGCTGCGCCTATGGCTCCCATAACATTATAATACTCTGGTATTACTACTTCATAACCTACCTCTTTTTCAAAGGCATGTCTGATTCCTTTATTTGCTGCAACGCCTCCCTGAAATACAAAGGGTGGTTCTAATTTTTTGCCCCTGCCCAAATTGTTAATATAGTTTCTTACCAAAGCCTCACACAGCCCATTTATTATTTCGGGCTTGGAAAATCCGTACTGTTGCTTGGATATCATATCAGATTCTGCAAAAACTGTACATCTGCCTGCTATTCTTACATTTCTGCTGGCTGTTAGAGCAAGCTCACCAAATTCTTCGATAGGTACACCAAGCCTTTCTGCCTGGTGCTCCAGAAAAGAGCCTGTACCTGCTGCACAAACGGTATTCATTGCAAAGTCAACAACCATGCCTTCTTTAAGCAGAATTATCTTGGAGTCCTGCCCACCTATTTCAAATATTGTTCTAGCCTCGGGCACAATAGAAACAGCCGCTTTTGCATGGGCTGTTATTTCATTTTTTACTATATCAGCTCCTAGTAATACCCCTGTTAGCTGCCTTCCGCTTCCAGTAACACCCACTCCCTTTATTACTATACCGTCTCCAAATTCTCTGTTTAAATTAGCCAATCCTTTTTTTACCGAATCAAGAGGTTGTCCGTTTCCTCTCAGGTATTGGCTTGATATTACGTTATTCTGCTGATCAACTAATACTATATTTATGCTTACAGAGCCAACATCTACTCCCAAGGAAACCTCTGCTGCTCCTGAAGCTTTATGCTGGCTTACGGCTTTAATACTATTTTGCATTTTACCTCCATACTCCTTTACTGCTAAGAATTATTTAACATTATATTTCTCTCCACAAACTGCAAGTATTATTCATATATAAAAGCAAAACAAAAACAAGAGCTTAAATCAGTTTATTACTCTGACAAGCTCTTGTTTATACGAAATTAAATATCATTAATTATATGGTTTCTTCTTTATAGATAACTTCAATATTAATTCTATATAAAGTATCTAATATCAAAAAACTCGCCTCTTGAATAGGCATGAACTGTAGTACAGACTGTCTAAATTTTATCAGCATTTTTCTTCCTTCAATATCCTGACTGTCTATTGTTCTGCTGTAATCCAAAAAGTCTTTTATAAAAATCACGAAATCACTCATTTCATAATTTTTATTCTCAGTCAGGCTTGTGCCTCCTTCACCTGCAAAGCCGCTTAACAGCAGGTTAAGGTTTTTCGTATATTGCTGCTTGCTGTTCTCAAAGGAAGCAGTATAGGCATTACTTATACCTTTACCCTTTAAATTGCCGTATACTTTATGCTTGCTAATTTCCTGCATAATCAGCTTGGCTGATTCTCCGTATGCAGCTAGCATAGTACTCAACAGCTCGGCACTTTTTGTTGATGCCTCTTTAAGAGCGGCATCACTTTTTACATTACTATCCTCTTCAACTGTGAAGGTTTTATCAACCTTTACTGCAAGCTCCTTTACTATCTTATTGTTATTATATATTATCTTTTCAAGTATACGCAACCTTATTTGACTCTCAAAAAGCTCATATATATACTGCATACCAACACTCATATTGGACTCCAGCCTCAAAGACAGAATATCGTATAAGTATTTTTCCTTATCAGCAACATCCTCAGATATCAATTTATCAAGCAGCTTATCCTGTAATATGAGAAACAGCTTATCCTTTGCTGCCTTGTCCTTTTCAAAGCTTTTTGCAAACTCCTCATAGTTTTTCACAGAATTTGCAGCAATACCTTTGGTATCATATTTTGCCTTACCTGCAAAGCTGGTATCAAGCTTATTAATTCTCAATTGCATATATTCTTTAAAATAGCTGCTGCTAAACAATAGTGACTGTTCACTATACTCAGAGCTCCATTGCAATAGCTTCTTAAGCTTTACAGCATCTATTTTGTTTTCAGCATAACCCAGATAATACAAGCTTCCCAGAGTATTGATAAATTCTCTCTGTTCATTCAGCTTGACTAAAAGCTCATTAGTATAAATAGTTAGCTCCTGATATTCTTTCGTAGTATATAGAGAGCTAAGCTTTGTTAGATCATGAATTAAATTTGATTCTACACTAACAGTACTTATTGGCTGTAAGCTGTAAGCTTTATCATATACTTTGCTATCAGCAAAGTAATATGTACTGCTGCTAAAGGAAAAACATAATACTGTTAATACTGCAAGTAATTTTTTCATTTTCCGCATCCTCCTCTGCATATTTATCTGCATAGCAGATATGACTAGAATATGCTTAAATCCATTTCGTTAGATAAATACTCCAGAGTCTTTATCCCCCCGATGCTATTTCCCTTTTCGTCCAATGCCGGTCCATAAACTCCAATCCCCATTTTGCCTGGAACAGAAGCCATTATGCCGCCGCCTACCCCACTTTTAGCTGGTAAGCCTACTCTTATGGCAAATTCTCCTGATGCATCATACATACCACATGTTACCATAAAAGTCTTTACTAATCTAGTCAAACTTCTAGGCAGTAAACGCTCCCCTGTTACCGGACTGACTCCATCTCCTGCCAGAACTGCACCAAGCATCGCTATATCCTTGCAGGTTACTTCAACTGAGCATTGCTTGAAATATAAATCCAAAACCTCTTCAACCTCACCTTCAATTATACCCGAGTCCTTCATAAAATGCGCTAATGCCCTGTTCCTGAAGCCTGTAGCTTTTTCTGAATTATAAACCTGCTCGCTGTTGCCTATGCTGTGGTTATGGCAAAGTCTCCTGAACATATCTAAAACTCTTTCAAATTTTTTATCGATACTTTCACCCTGAATCATAGAATCTATGGCAATAGCACCTGCATTTATCATGGGATTCAAAGGCTTTGCAGTTTTTATTGTTTCAAGCTTTATTATTGAATTGAAGGCATCACCCGTAGGCTCCATTCCCACCTTTGCGAATACATAGTCAGCACCCCGATCCACAACTGCCATTATTAATGCCACTGTCTTTGATATACTCTGTATCGTAAACTTTGCTTCATAATCTCCTGAATTCCAGTTTTCACCGTTAATCTGTATTACTGATATTCCCAATTGGTTGGGATTAACCTTTGAAAGCTCAGGTATATAAGCAGCCGGTTTTCCATATCCTATGTAACCCCACCCATGCTTTATTGCCCTATCAATTATTTCCTGCATATAATGACCCCCAACAATATAAAATTTATAGACAGTGTTTGTATAATGCTTATACAATAAGTGCTTATACAATAAGTGCTTATTATTGATTCTATCAGAAAAATTATATCACGCAATTATGTATAATCAATACAGTTCACAAAAATTTTAGAGAAATATCATATCAATTGTAATATAATAGAATTAATACAAATCATTGCTGTATAGATATATTATTTTCTAGTGTTGGAAGCAACCATTAATCTATTTGAACATGCATATTTATATTTCTATATAGACATTTTAACGGGGGGTCAAAAATATGAGTAATGAAATTTTCTTAATTGATTTCGCCAAGTTTGTATCCTCTATTTCTCTGGCTTTAGATTTGGCAGAATCCTGTACATTTAAGGATAGCAACAAGAAGATCGACTTTGAGGTAACAATACCTGGCTTTAACGTCTATAAGCATAATTTCACATCCCATTCCAAAAAGACAGCTCTTATATCAATCTTTATAGCAAAAGCCTTAGGTTATAAAGCCTCAAGGCTGGACAATTTATATATAGCAGCGTTTCTGCACGACATCGGCGCTGTTGATGCTTTTTGTTCCTGTCATGAAAACAAAAGCTTTATTACTGAACATTCGGATTTTGGTGCAAAAATTGTAAAATGTCTTCCTGTTGATCCCTATATTTCTGATATTATTAGATTTCATCATGAGCATTTTGACGGTTCCGGCTTTAACAAGCTGGATAAATACAATATTCCAGAAGAGTCCAGCATTATCCATGTAGCAGATATGTTTGAGCTTATGTATGATGAAAATCTTCCTAGCATGATACAAAGAGAAAAAATTCTAAGCTGGCTCAAGGAGACGAGAGGCAGGCTTTTTTCCCCGGATGTTGTGGATGCACTGTTGTCTATTGCTAAAAGTGACCGCTTCTGGTTGGATATAGAAAACATCAACACTGATACAGACATTTTAGATAGGATGCAGCCATTAATAAGTACTCCGGTTTCACTTGATAAGCTTAAGGATATAGCATTAGTGTTTGCTGCAATTATAGATAAAAAAAGCAAGTTTACACATCAGCACTCTGTAGGTCTGACTAACCATGCAGAAAGATTTTCGCAATATTACGGCTTTTGTGAGGAGAAAAAAACAAAAATGGAGATAGCTGCACTGCTTCACGATCTGGGTAAGCTGTCAGTACCTAACCACATACTTGATAAACCCGCAGGGCTCACAAAGGAAGAATATACAATCATTAAGTCCCATACCTATTATACTAAGCTGATTCTTCAAAAGATTAACGGCATGGAGGAAATCGCAGCCTGGGCGGCAAACCACCATGAAACCTTAAGAGGAAGCGGCTACCCGGAAAGAATCGGCTCTGAGGAGTTATCCCTGGAAAGCAGGATTATTGCAGTATGTGATATTTATCAAGCATTAACAGAGGATAGACCTTATCGTCCCGGTATGCCTAAAGAAAAAGCTGTTTCAATAATAGAGTCTTTAGTAGAAAAGGGTGATTTGGATGCTGAGGTGGTTAAGACTTTAAAAGAAATTATATAGAACAATCATATGCGTTAACTTAAGCTCTAATTTTATAAATCTCTGGCTGTAAATATAATTTTTCTACAGTTGTTTACAAAAGCAGCACCTTAAGAATATGAAACAACTAACATTATATGATGCTTATTATATTGAGGTATTTCATATAAATTACTGTGCTGCCTCTCGTGTTAGGCTTCGTGGATGTAAACAACTTCCGAAAAGTTATATTTACAGCAATTGGTATAACTTGGCTTAAGTTAACGCAAATGATAAAACAATAAGGTGAAAAGTCATTTTCACCTTATTGACTTATTTCTCAGACTATCCATTAATCTGCTTATTATGGATATGCCTTCAGCAATCTTATCCGGCTTGACTGCTGCAAAGCTTAGTCTAAAATATCTGTTTCCTTCCTCACTATTTAGAAAAGCAGTTCCCGGCATAAAGATAACTTTATTATCACTGCATTTTGCTAGCAGCTCACCGCAATTGATCTCCTCTGGCAGTCTTATCCAAAGATTAAGTCCTCCATTGGGGGGATTAAAGCTTGCTCCCGGAAGAAGCTTTCTGGATGCTCTTACAGCTTCATAGTATCGTATGCTGTATTCTTTTTTCATGTATTCTATATGCTTATTCCATATTCCGCTGCGAAAGTAAGAATCTAAAACTCTTTGCATAAAGCCTGAGGTAGAAATATCAGCCATATACTTTGCGTTAGCTACCTTTTCTCTGATAAACTGCGGAATTATAAGATAGGCTATTCTTAGCCCCGGCATAAATATCTTTGAGAAGCTTTTAATATATATGACTCTGTTGTCTGAATCATAGGCTTTTAGTGGTACAGCAGCAGCGGAAATAAAGCTTAAGTCACTTAAGTAGTCATCCTCTACTATCAGCACCCCATACTTTTTACAAAGCAGCAGCAAATGCTTTTTTTTACGTTCTGAGTAGCTGCAGCCTGTTGGGTTTTGAAAGTTAGGCATAACATATATAAACTTAGGCCGGATCAGCTTTAGTCGTTTCTCCAGCTCATTCATATCCATGCCGTCATTTTTCAGTGGTATTTCAACTATCTTTGCTCCTCTGGCTCTAAAAGCCGAGACAGCCCCCATATATGTGGGACTTTCAACAAAAACATAGTCACCATTTGAAAGCAGTACCTTTGAGATAATATCTATTCCCTGCTGGGCCCCTGAAATAATATTCACATCCTCAGCAGAGGCATTTATTCCATTTAGCTGCATATGATCGCTTATTGCATATCTAAGGGGTTTGTATCCCAAGCTGTCCTGATAAGTAAAGGCAACTCCTCCATCTCTTTCAAGCACCTCATTAACAACCCTCTTAAAATCATTTAACGGAAAAAGCTGCGGATCTGGAGAAGCTGAAGCGAAATTAATAATATCCTGATCATAATCGCCTTCCACCCCATAGTCCATTTCATCAACTGCTGAATTCGCATCTACCTCTGTTATAATCTTCTCCTTTAAAGGCATTACATAAGTACCGCTTCCCATTCGTTTATATACAAGCTTATTGTCCTCCAACAGCTTGTAGGCATTTACAACAGTAACACTATTTACAGCAAGCTTATCAGCCAGATAACGAATAGCAGGCAGCTTGCTATCCTCTCGAATTATACCATCCTCAATACTATTTCTTAACTGCTCATAAAGCTGTATATATACAGGCTTTGTATTTTTTCTATCTAAAGCTAAACCAGTAAAATATTTATCAACCAGCATGATTTTACACCTCGCTATAATTGTATCGATACAATTATAGCATAAAAGGCAGGTTTTTTCACCTACCTTTTATTTTTTCAACCAACTGTATCTCAGTCCCATTGCTGCGCATTCTGTACAATCGGCTTCCTGAGTATTCTTTAATATAAAAAATCCAGTCGCCAGCGGTATTAATAAAATGAGAGCTGTCATAATTTAATATCTTACTCCTGCTTCCATCCTTGGATATACGGCTTACTCTGTTTCCGTTAAAGCCATTACTGTAGTAAACCCAATCACCATGCACATTAACAAAGGTGGAAGACTCTTCATTCAATCTTTTTCGTTCAGTACCATCTGTTTTTATTTTGTACAGCCTGTTTTTATCTGATTCATTACAGTAGTAAATCCAATCATCTTCTAAATTTATATAGGTTGCCATATCATCGCTAAGCTTTGTTTTCTGGCTGCCATCTGTACGCACCTTGTATAAGGACTTATTGTCAGTGCCATTACAATAATATATCCAGTCCTTTTCAACACATAAATATGATGAAAAATCATCAACTATTTTTGTTCTGGAATTTCCATCGGTTTTGACCTTGTATATGGATCTTCCATCACTGCCATTACTATAATAAATCCAGTTTTCTATAACGTTGGTAAAAACAGTATTATCGTTACTCAGCTTAGTCCGCTCTGAACCATCAGTCTTTATTTTATACAAGCTGCTATTTTCATCAATATTGATGTTGCTGTAATATATCCAGTCTCCAACAACATTTATAAACATGGATTTGTCTTCATTGATTTTTATATAATCGCCGCCATTTATATCTGTCTTATATATATTTACATTGTCTGCACCATTGCAAAAATAAATCCATTCCCCCTGCGCAACAACAGCTCCCCCATTTGTAATGTTGCCGGTGCTATTGCCTCTTTCATTGGCTGCAGGTATGTAATCGGAACCCGAATCAGTATTGTCAGTATCTGCTTTGCAGCTGCTTAACGCTAATATAAGCAATAAACACAGTATAATAATCTTAGCTAGTTTTTTCATACTTATATCTCCTTATAAATAATTATCCTAATTTTCATATAAAGCTTGATGGTGTTTATCTATAATAATTATAGCATACCATAAAAACTAATGTTTTATATATTATCGACATATAGGAAAACAAATCTTAAGTCTAAGCTCTATATATTGTACTCTTTTTATTATAGGGTTTTAAATATATAATTAAGTATAGGGTTTTTATTGGAGGTTGTTTAATGAAAAGATATATGAAAAACATGAATATGCTCTCTGTAGAAGAAAACGAACGCCTAGCGACCTTCAAGGTATGTGTGATTGGTTGCGGCGGTCTGGGCGGATATGTGGTAGAAATGCTGGGCAGGCTGGGAATAGGCTCTATTACAGCCGTAGATGGCGATGTATTTGATGAATCAAATCTTAACAGACAAATATTATCTAGCAGCGAAACCATAGGAAAGAGCAAGGCTCAAACTGCTAAGGAAAGAATGCTGAGCGTGAATCCTCTCATAAAAGTAAATCCTGTAGTTGACAGGTTCACTTTGGAAAACGGAAAAAGTATATTGGAGGGACATGATTTAGTAATCGACGCTTTGGATAATATTCCAAGTCGTTTAGCGTTGCAGGAGGTTGCAGCTTTACTAGGTATCCCAATGGTACATGGTGCAATTGCCGGATGGTATGGTCAGGTTACTACAATATTACCTGGGGACAATACCCTAAGCTTTATTTATACAAACTCTGACAAGTCTGGTATTGAAAGCACTCTGGGAAATCCATCCTTTACACCGGCTATGGTTGCCTCTATACAGGTTTGCGAAGCCCTAAAGGTGTTAATCGGTAAGGAGTTGCTGCTTAGGAAAAAAATGCTTTTGATAAATCTGCTCAATCATGAATATGAGGTTGTAGACTTATAGCAGCTGCATCTATATTTTATTGAAAATACTAATTGGGAATTTTTAGTGTAGTTTTTTGATAAATTATATAGACTAATATTTGGGGTAAAAATCAAAATGCTGGGTATAATATTCATATATGTAAAATACAGAGCAAGAGGTGGAACATAAATGGATTTTAAAAGGGTACCCAATCATATAGGCTTTATACCTGATGGCAACAGAAGATGGGCTGTATCCAACGGACTGCAAAAACAGGACGGATATGCCCACGGCATTAAGCCGGGTTTTGAATTGTATAAAATTTGTCTTGAGCTTGGTATAAAAGAGATTACATTCTACGGCTTTACACAGGATAATACAAAGCGTCCCTCAGCACAAACCGAGGCATTTAAAAAAGCCTGCGTCAATGCTGTTATGGAATTATGCAACAGGGATGGAGATTTGCTTGTTATAGGAAATACAAGCTCACAGCTATTCCCAAAAGAGCTTATTCCCTTTACAAACAGAGTTCGCTTTGGTAAAGGTCTTATTAAAATAAATTTTCTTGTAAACTACGGCTGGAATTGGGATTTGGCACATTCTATTAATAAGCTGAACAATAATACCAGCTTTTTAGACAGTCTGGCATCAAGGGATATATCCAGAATAGATTTAGTGGTTCGGTGGGGAGGCAGACGCAGACTAAGCGGTTTTCTGCCTATACAATCCGTCTACGCTGATTTTTATATAATAGAGGATATGTGGCCGGACTTTAGAGCAGATCAATTTTATAAAGCCTTGGATTGGTATCAGGCTCAGGACGTTACCCTTGGAGGATAATACTAAAGGAGTGACTTCTAATGAATATAAAGCTTCCTAGTGAGGTATATCAAATAATTGACATACT
Organism: uncultured Clostridia bacterium; assembly: GCA_937930535.1. Taxonomy (GTDB): domain Bacteria; phylum Bacillota; class Clostridia; order Lutisporales; family Lutisporaceae; genus CALGKJ01. The sequence continues at coordinate 8,339 of CALGKJ010000003.1, read as the reverse complement.
TAATTCTCATGGTTATCAGGCATTTGCAGTTGGCGGATGCATAAGGGACTCAATATTGGGTAGACATCCAAAGGACTGGGACATCACAACAGACGCAAAGCCTAAGGATATTCAAGGCATCTTTGACAGCACAATAGCTACAGGTATTAAGCATGGAACAGTAACCGTTTTGCTTAACAAAAACAGCTATGAGGTTACTACCTTTCGAATTGACGGAGAGTACAAGGATAATAGAAGACCTGATTTTGTCGAGTTTACTTCATCAGTAGAGGATGATTTAAGCAGACGTGATTTTACAATGAATGCAATAGCATATCATCCCAATAAGGGTATTATAGATCCATTTTCAGGTATTAGTGATATCGCCTCTAGTACAATACGAGCTATAGGAATAGCTGATAAGCGTTTTAAGGAGGATGCTCTGCGAATGCTCCGAGCAATACGCTTTTCAGCTCAGTTAGGCTTTAGCATTGAGCAGGATACATTATTCTCAATAAAAAATAACAGCCATCTGATTAAAAATATAAGCGTTGAAAGAATAAGGGATGAGCTCAGCAAACTGCTTTGTTCGGACAATCCCTCAAGATTCCTGCTGCTAAAAGAAACCGACATACTAAAGTATATTATTCCTGAATTTGATATCTGTTTTGAAGTACTACAGAATAATCCTTATCACATTAGTAATGTGGCTATGCATTCGCTGCACTCAGCAGAAAATATAGATAACGATATAACGCTGAGATGGACTATGCTTTTGCACGATATTGGAAAACCTGATGTAAAGGCTGCTGATTCAAGTGGCATTGATCACTTTTACTGTCATGAGGATGTCAGTTCATCAAAGGCAGAAGCCATATTAAAAAGACTGCGCTTTGATAACAGCACAATCAATACTGTCTGTACACTGATCAAGCATCACGGCAAAGAGGTTAAGCCTGAATTAAAAGCAGTCAGAAGAGCCATAAATACAATAGGAGAACAGTTTTTTGAAGACTGGATTAAGATAAAAGCTGCTGATATCAAGGCACAAAGTGGATTACAGCAGACTTTAAGGCTTGAGTCCTTAAAAAGCATAAGTGAAATATATTGCAAAATACAAGCAGAAAATCAGTGTATAAGCTTAAAGAAGCTTGCGGTAAATGGAGAGGATTTATTAGCCTCAGGCATTCAGAAGGGTAAACAGATAGGCATTATTTTAAATAAGCTTTTAAAGCTGGTAATTGATAATCCAGAGTTAAATAATAAAGAGCTGCTGTTGAGGTATGCCATAGATATGAAAAACAGTGATTGAAAAATCACTGTTTTTCATATCTATGAAGTTTTATGGTTGCTCCCTAGATTACTGATAAGGCTCTGGGACTCATATATGTTATATTGTTTTGAGGCATTGCAAATTCCTTTTCAACAAACTGCTTGCCCTTTTCAAGATTACGCATCCAGACCATATAGTATATAATAAAATCTTCACTTACTACACTGACTCTGTTAAATACCATATCTGGTTTAGAGTCTAAGGCATCAGATAAAACCGTTATAATATCATTAACTATATATGGAATCTTGCTTACTGACACTATTATTTCATCATTTGTGGCGGTTATAACTATTATATAATTATTCATATTATTTTTTATTGTAACAGCTCTATTCTTATTAATAGCTTCTGTCAAAGCATCTAGTAATATGGTTTGGAAATTCTCTTCCAAGTATTTCACTTCCTTTCTCATGCAGTCCGGTTTTTAATACTTGATATTTATATATCATTCTCCTTTGGCAGACTACTGACAAGTATATCCCACAGTTGTTCTCTGCCCTGATGGGTTTCAGATGAATAGGGTAGCAATATATCATCATTATCAAGCATTAAAGTATCCTTTATTAGTTTTAGATTCTTTGGAAGTGCAGTCTTAGTTATCTTGTCCAGCTTTGTAGCAACAACTACTACGGATTTTCTATAATATTTTATAAAATCATACATCATTTTATCATCATTAGTTGGCTTATGCCTTATATCAACCAATAAAACAACATTTGTTAAAATGTCTCTGTGTTTGAGATATTCTTCAATCATCCTGCCCCATTTTTCTTTTTCCACCTTGGATACTGCCGCATAACCATAACCAGGCAAATCCACCAGTACAAGTTGATCATTTACAGAAAAAAAGTTAATTAGTCTGGTTTTGCCTGGGCTGGAGCTGACCTTAACGAGCTTTTTCCTGTTTAACATGGAATTTATCAAAGAAGATTTTCCTACATTGGACCTACCAGAAAAAGCTATTTCTGGTAGGTCTGTTTCTGGGTATTGGTTGCCGTTTGATGCGCTAGTTATAAAATCACAGCTTCTAATTATCAACTTTGTCACCTCTAAGCAGTGCATGTTCAAGAACTTCATCCATATGGCTTGCTAATACAAATTCCATGTTCTTCTTTACATTAGCTGGTATCTCCTCAAGATCCTTTTCGTTTTCAATAGGAATAATAACCTTCCTAATGCCAGCACGGTTTGCTGCCAGCACCTTTTCTTTAAGTCCTCCTATAGGAAGAACTCTGCCTCTTAGGGTAATTTCTCCTGTCATAGCTACATCTTTATATACAGGAAGCTTTGTAAGGGCTGATATTAAAGCAGTAGTCATTGTAATACCTGCTGATGGACCATCCTTTGGTGTCGCACCCTCTGGTACATGCACATGGATATCAAGGTTCTTTGAAAACTCAGGGTCTATGCCAAGCTCTTCACATTTTGATCTGATATAGCTTAGTCCTGCTCTCGCTGATTCCTTCATAACATCTCCAAGATGACCTGTCAGCTCCAGTTTGCCTGTTCCCTGCATTACTGATACCTCGATAAATAAAGTATCCCCTCCTACAGAGGTCCATGCAAGGCCAGTTACTACACCAACCTCATCCTTCTGGTTAGCTTTATCATATCTGAACTTCTGAATACCAAGATATTTTTTAAGGTTATCAGGAGTTATTCTCACACTGTTTTTGTTATGCTCTACTATTTGAGCCGCAGATTTTCTTACTACATTTGCTATTTCCCGCTCCAGGCTTCTGACACCTGATTCACGAGTATAGCCGCTGATTATTGCTCTTATTGTAGCCTCAGAAGCAAGGACATTTTCGGGTTTCAAAGAATGCTCCTTTATCTGCTTTGGCAGTAAATAGTTCATGGCTATACTAACCTTTTCCTCCTCTGTATAACCTGATATATGGATTACCTCCATTCTATCAAAAAGAGGTGCCGGTATAGTTTCTATGGAGTTTGCCGTTGTAACAAACATAACTCTTGATAAGTCATACGGCAGCTCAAGGTAATGATCCCTGAAATCTTTATTTTGCTCGGCATCAAGTACTTCAAGCATTGCAGATGCCGGATCTCCTCTGAAATCATGTGCCATCTTATCTATTTCGTCAAACAGGAATAATGGATTTTGACTTCCTGCCTGCTTCATAGAATATATTATTCTTCCAGGTATTGCTCCTATATATGTCCTTCTATGTCCTCTTATTTCCGCTTCATCTCTTACTCCGCCCAAGGACATTCTGACAAACTTTCTTCCCATTGCTCTTGCTATTGATTTTGCTATGGAAGTCTTTCCAACTCCCGGAGGTCCTACCAAGCAAAGTATGGGACCCTTCATATTCTGAGATAATTGTCTTATTGCAAGATACTCAAGTACTCTTTCTTTAACCTTTTTTAATCCGTAGTGATCTTCATCCAGTACTGTTCTTGCATGCTTAATATCCAGATTATCCTCGGTTTCTGTGTTCCATGGTAAATCAAATACCCAGTCCAGATAGTTTCTTATGACTCCAACCTCGGGTGAGCCCTGTGAAAGCTTAGATAGTCTATCCAGCTCCTTTTCCACCTTGGCAACAACCTCTTCAGGAAGAGTAAGCTTTTCAAGCTTCTCTTTATAAGCCTCTATTTCCTCCTGCTGACCTTCTTTTTCGCCAAGCTCCTTTTGGATTGCTTTTAACTGTTCTCTTAGATAATATTCCTTTTGGGATTTATCAATTTGTTTTCTGACTCTTGATGTTATTTTTCTTTCTATTTCAAGTATCTCAAGCTCTCTTGTAATAATTTCATAGATTTTTTCCAATCTCTTTTTAACGTCAAACAGGCTTAATATTTCCTGCTTTTCTTCAATTTTTATTACCAGATTAGAAGCTATTACGTCTGCAAATCTTGAAATATCTTCTATATCAGTTATGGTCATAAGGGTTTCTGGAGCAATTTTTGAATTGGACTTTACATATTCATCAAATACCCCAATAACTGATCTTTTAAAAGCTTCTATTTCAACATCGATTTCAACTTCACCGTCTATGAATTCTTCTGATTCTACAAGGAAATAAGCTTCATCAGATATTATTTCTTTTATACTAGCTCTTGATATACCTTCTACCAGCACCCTTATAGTATCTCCTGGAAGCTTAAGAAGCTGCTTAATCTTTGATATCGTGCCAACCTCATAAAAATCCTCTCTGGTAGGCAAATCTGTTTGAGCTTCCTTTTGTGTTACAAGAAATATCATTTGATCATTAATCATTGCCTCTTCTAGTGCCCTTACGGACTTTTCCCTGCCCACGTCAAAATGTAAAACCATATAAGGAAAAATGCTGAGTCCTCTTAGTGGTAGTAATGGTATTCGTCTATTTTTTCCATGTTCCTTTGCCATAGTCATCAACTCCTGTTACAATTAAAGTTCTTGAGTAAATAAATTTTTGTTTCATTATCCTTTTACTTAAAATCAATGTTCATAGATGTTTTTTTGTAGTTGTTTCTCTATATAGATAACCAAATGTCATTTATACTTTATAGAAAGTATACAGTTAAAGTTCGCAAGCCTTATGGCGTTGGTACTTTTTGTATAATTTTAAAGATAAATTAGTAAATATTACATAAATGAAATAGTACTAATTTATTATATCTTTATAAACATATTTTATCAATATGTGTTTCCTGTTTTAGGGTGTTTATTATACAAATAACATATGTTGATAAGCGAATCTATCCTTCACCTTGCGCCTGTACAGTGGTTGGACTGCCACCTATAGGATTTGCAGTTAATATACCTATTTCTGCCGGCTGTGCTATAAGAGTCTTTACTTCAAGCTGCCTTCCAACAGCCAGATCTATTACAGTTTTTATATCCTCTACAGGGAAAACCTCTATATCAAAATCCGAAAGTATTTCCTGATAATTTGCCTTTGGTATAATTACTCTTTTTACACCAGCCTGCTTGGCAGCTTCCACCTTGGCTACTACTCCTCCTACGGGCATAACCTTGCCTCTAATGGATATTTCTCCAGTCATAGCAATTTTACTATCTATTATGCTATTTGTTATTGCAGAGTATATTGCTACTACTATAGCAATGCCTGCTGATGGACCATCTACCGGCACTCCTCCCGGAAAATTCAAATGAATGTCATAATCCTCACAGTTGATTCCAAGATACTTTTTCATTACGGTAGCTACATTGTCTACAGAGCCTTTAGCCATACTTTTTCGTTTTATTGTTTTTCCATCCTTGGAACCTATTTCCTCTTCTTCTACTATTCCAGTTATCATTATTCGTCCCATGTTCTTGGCAGTCCTTTGTGCTGTTGCTTCTATATCTAAAAGTGTCCCTATATTAGGACCATAAACCGCAAGACCATTTACAAAGCCTACTTGAGCTTCGTCTCCCACTTTCTTTTCTAATCTAGGATTGTATTGACCATTGTTCAAAACCCATTCTATGTCTTTTACTAGTATTTTGTTCCTTCGTTCATTTATATTTATTCCCGCTGCTGTTTGTATAATATTTACTGCCTCTCTTCCATTAGTAGCATAATTTGATATTGTTTCCAAGGCTTCCTCTTCAATATCAAAGTTAATTTTGTTTACCGCATTTTTTGATACAAGCTTTATTTCATCTGGCAGAAGCGGCTTAAAATAAATTTCCAGACATCTTGATCTAAGTGCCGGCGGAATGCTTTCAGCACCTCTTGTAGTAGCTCCTACCAGTCTGAAATCAGCTGGAAGTCCGTTTTGAAATATATCATGTATATGATATGGTATATTAGTATCCTCAGAGCTGTAATATGCACTTTCCAGCATAACCTTTCTGTCCTCTAGTACCTTCAAAAGCTTATTCATCTGCACTGGATGAAGCTCTCCAATTTCATCTATAAACAATATACCTCCATGTGCCTTGGTTACAGCTCCTACCTTTGGCTGAGGTATGCCAGCAACTCCCATTGCACCAGCACCTTGATAAATAGGATCATGTACTGAACCAATAAGAGGATCAGCTATGCCTCTTTCATCAAATCTTACACAGGTTGCATCCACTTCTATAAATTTTGCTTCCTGCCTGAAGGGGCTGGATATTTTCTTTTTTGCTTCCTCCAATATCAATCTTGCTGCCGCAGTTTTTCCTACTCCCGGAGGTCCGTAGATTATTATATGCTGGGGATTCGGGCTGCATATTGCAGCTCTTAATGCCTTTATTCCATTTTCCTGTCCTATAACATCTTCCATTGAGGAAGGTCTTGTAATTTCAGATAAAGGCTTTGTCAGCTTTATGTCCCTTAGCTTTTGAAGCTTTTCTAGTTCTTTTTTAGACTCCTTCTCAACTGCTACTTTATTTCCTTGCTGTCCTTTCAGCAGGTTTAGAAAATACAATCCGATTACTACGGCAAAGAAAAATTGTATAATAAACAATACTTGTGTCATATCTCTACCTCCTTCCAAATTGAAGCTCAAAACTAAATGATATTTTCTGAGCCTAAGTTATAGAGAAACAACTTCAAAATTAAATTTCTCCAGTTGTTTCTCACAAAGAGATTAGCAACTCTTAACGAAAAGTATTTTGAGTTTTAGAGTTGGTTATCTCTAAAGAGAAACAACTTCAAAATTGAAACTTTCCAGTTGTTTCTCACATAGAGATTAACAACTCTTAACGAAAAGTATTTTGAGTTTTAGAGTTGGTTATCTCTAATAAATGCCATAGCCGTTTTCATACAGTTCCTGCACACTAAACTGTAATAACTATGTAATAATGTTTAAATAGCAAAGTACTATTTATTCAGAATAATTTTGCTGTGTTCAATAATATTATTTGCTTGTAGTTTTTTTTTATCCTGTATTAAATTAAGTATAATACATGAATTATATTAACAATTTCAGAAACTTTAATATTATAACCAAAAATGCAGCTAAAATTCCATCCCATCGCAAAATGGTATTTTTTGATATTAAATTCATACATTTAATACTTTATTGACATTCACACTCTCATAAAACGAGCTGATATCTAATAAATCAGCATTAACTTACATATTATTTAATGTATTTTGTTAATTATTTATAATATAAAGTGGTTAATTTTTAGACCGCCGAGTCATTTTACTGTATAATTTTGTTAATATATTTAGATCCATCCTTGTATTGTTAATTTAATTAAATTTTTTTGCGTTACCTAATTTGTTACAAACAAGCCAAATCTATTGCAACACCTTCATTTTAACTATATTAACTTTCAGTAATATATCATTACTATTATTGACTTCACATAGTAAGATATGGTTTAATTTAGATAGAAAAATAATTTAGTTATTACAATAGTTATTTTAAATATACCAGTCCATCATATGGGGGGAGGCAATCAAATGATTAATTTAGGTCGAAGAATAAAAAAAGCGAGAAAAGCAAAGAGACTTACTCAAGAAGAGCTGGCAAATAATTACATATCAAGAAGCTTACTTAGCCTGATAGAAAATGGTGTTACTGCACCTTCTATGGCAACACTAGAATATATAGCCAACAGACTTGAGAAACCAATTTCATATTTCTTATCCGACGAAAGCGAAATTAATGAATCCTATGAAAAATTAATAATTAATGCCGAATACTTGATGGGAATTAAAGAATACGCACAGGCAGCCGACAAGATTCAAAGCTTTATTTCTTATTGTATAAATAATGAAAATTTATCCCTATTAAGCAGCAAGCAGCTTGGTATGCTTTATGCGATTATAGGTATCTGCTATAATATGATAAATGATAACAGAGCCTTTGAGCATCTTAATAAAGCAGTAGAAAAGCTGTATGATTGCGGACCAAATATCTATCTTACAAAGTCTTATAGCCATTTAGGATCTATTATGTGTGCAGAAAAAAAATACCTTGAAGCAGAAAACTATTTTAAGCTGGCTGATTCCACCATCAAAAACATTAATCTTGACAATATCCACTCAAAACTGGATGTTACATATAATCTTGTTTCAATTTATACAAAACAAAAGAAATACGATATGGTTATAGAAATGATAAATAATATTAA
>CALGKJ010000002.1 GCA_937930535.1 uncultured Clostridia bacterium | reverse complement strand
AAATATAATTAAAATTAAAACAATAATTCCTGATATTCTTCCTATCCTATGTATATTTTTATTATAATCACTCATCATACTACCCCCTATATCCAGCTTTTGAATAAGATAGCCAGTGCCATACCAGCTATCATGCTTATAGCCAGTGAAAAGTCATGAATCCATTGCTGTCTAAGCTTTTTACCCAGATATGTAATAATAAGCATAATCGCTGCACTGCTTACAAGTACAAGCAGTTGTATACCTCCGGCCACAACAGGTCTGCCAAGAAATACCGACAACATTCCAAAGAAAAGTGCATTAACCATAATCTCAGCCCATTTTGAATCCGTTGTATGCACCTTAGATATTTTGCTTAGATATTTTTTAAGAAATAATATACACATTAAAAGTCCCCAAATAATTCCGATAGACATAACCCACATAGAATTTGAAAACACCTGAGCTGTATACCCCTCTGAGCCAAGCTTACCTACGCCCATGCTTTTAGCACCGATTTCTGCTGCAATAAGCTCATAGCTGGCAGACCCTACTATTGATAGTCTTAGCCATGAAAAGGGCATACCCAGTATCGGTGATAAAGCTATCAAAGAAATAATAATCGGCAAGGATGGTACTATAGAGAATACAGCACTGGATTTTACAGCCTCCAGCATTTTTCTTTTGTCTATTCCGATATCAACTCCCCTTTTCCATGCAGCAATCAAAAATACTACAGATTGAACAAGTACAAATAGTATAACTGCCGCCGCCAGCAAATACATTAGATTACCATTGGCAACGTCTAAATATTTACTCATAAGCTCTCCTCCTTTACATATTTATGAATTTTAAGCTTAAAACCCTTTAAGTATTTCTTAGATAAATTATACTATAAATTATTATAAAGCTGCTTTTTTATGCAAGCAAATAAAAAAAATAGCCAGACCTGAAATTTTCAAGCCCAGCTATTTGCATATTTTATAATCTGATTGGGAAAATCTCTTTATAATCCTCCAGAGTACCATCATTCAAGCAGCACTCGATAAGCTTTCTGCCTAGCGGATTTAATCTGCGTGATAGATAAGTGTCTAACTCTGCCTTAAAGAAATCTATCAATATCTTAGCACCTGCATCATATCCTTCGTTGCCCACATAGGACTGATGATTAGTCTGCAAGAAACTCTTACGTAGATACTTACCATCAATTTTCAAGGTTTCCAATGAGTATCCTAACAGCGGGCAACGTGACTCAACCAAATGCTCTGGTCTGAATCTTGCACTTCCGCGTCTTGCTAAATACTCACGAGCAATCCATTGAGGCATAAAGCCTACCTTGTATGCACCAATATGCTGGTTAGGTATCAATATATAACGAGTACTTGATGAGTTTACAATTTGTTCAAGCAGTAAATTAGCTTGGTCTACCCTTTTACCTGTAGCAAATGGCCAGTATGAACCAACGCCCTCGCTGCTCATAGCTGATGAATCAAGTATACTTGGGTTGTTATGTCCTCTTGGAGCTACAAGTCTCCAAAGCCAAGCAAGACCCGGAGGCAGTATATGAAGCAATCCTATAATACCATAGGTAGGATTATCCTTTGTGCATGGAGGCGTACGAACGCCAAAGCTTCTTACGTCAACTTCTACAGCCTCATCTACTATGTCTGGTATAAACCTTCTTGGCATTATTACCCTAGGATTAGGACATGGTTTGCCTGGCGCATCCTCAGTATGTTCCCAAATCAAGCAGGTTGAACCTGGTATACCTTCAAGGTTTAGGAAAATCAAAGGTTCTTTAGGCTGTATGCATAACTTTTCATAATGTGGATCTATTCCATATTGGTTAATATGATTTATTCTTAAAAACCAGCCTTCTTCAGCATCCTTAACTACAAGCCTTTTGCTTTCATTTTGCAGGCTTGGATGGCACAACGCCATATCATCCGTTACAGGCTGTAAATCACAGGTTTCACTTAATTCCATAAAATATTTTTCCTGAGTAACTGTGTGAGTTGCTAATAAAATACGTCCATCAGTCTCACGATGAATTTGTTCCAGCATCTCGCTCTTACCACCGCCGCTTGCACCTTCATGCATGATAGTAATAACGTTGTCATAAGGTGTAATTACTTTTACAGTAGAAGCATGGGCTGTAAGCCAGCCTTCATACTCACCAGCGTTTAAAAGCACGCTGTAAATACCCTTCTTGGCACTAGGGCCTGGATATAGATTATATGAAAAAAGCTCATGTAAATCCTTTAGTCGGTTATGAACAACTATTTGTTTAGAATCAAAGTGAGTATGTCTGAATGGAGGTGCCAAATAAATAACTGATTTGGGCTTAAAGCCTTCAGGTATCTCGTTTTTGGGAATAAATCCTTGAATGTCTGCCAAACCAGCAGCAAAGAAACCAGCATTAAGTGGAGCAATAAGTATAGATGGATATCCTAACTCTTTTCCTCCTGCCATAAAAGGCATAACAATCAGATCCTGATCCTTAAACCATTCAAAGGTTGTTTTTCTAAGCGGTTCAAAGTCTTGACCATACAAGTCTGCGTATCTTGGTTTATCGGTTTCTTCGTTGTCTGCAATTACCATACAATCAGGGTCTCTACGTCTCATGTAGGCATCCTTGTAATTGATAACAGCACCGTTTTTACAACGAGATACTGTAGCTTCCACAACATTACCAACGCCTGGTACATCGTAGGAAACCTCATACATCATATCCTCTTTGTTACCCATGGCAAGCTTTAAAAGATGCTCACGGCTTTCTGGTATTGTTATACTTGCACTTGCATTTATAACACCTGTTAGTTCTGGCGGCAGCATTGCCTTTTTTAAAATTTTTTTCTCCATTGAAAAAACCCCTTTAGTATCCATATTTTTAAAGCATAAACAGAAGTAGGTCTGGACGAAGAAAAGCTTCTGAAATGCTTTTCTGACAAATTAATATTTCTTTTAAATAGTCTTGGGCTTTTACTTGCTAATATACAGGTAAATATTGTGCTTTAACCCGTTTGGGAGAAATAACTGCAAATATTATTATTCTAAATAAGCTGATAAATTCTTGCCCTGCAAATTTCGTCCAGCCGGGCACGAAATGTCCCACTCGGGACATATATTAGCCAGACTGCATATTAATGCAATTATAGTTATTTTACCATAGGTTTGTTAATAAAGCAATAAAAGAATATAATTTGTAGAACAGTGTCTATATCTGTTACTATTTACCTTAACATTCTATATAACCTATATTACATAATCTTATAATATTCTTAAGACAATACTAAGTTGCTATTTTATATTGCTTATTTATAAGATACTCCCTTGCAGTAACATAATTATTCATGTACTGCAAGGGAGTATCTTCAATTGCTTTTAATTTTTATTGTATATCTATACCTATTAACAAATCTATATAAATCCCACTTCTCACCTTAGTAGATGTAAAATCTTTATCAGTATTTATATAGTTTATCAATTATTTATACTTAAACTGATTAACTGTTTTATTTAATGACTGAGCCATATTACTTAAATCCCGCACCATCATAGCTATGTTATCCATAGCGGCAGTCTGTTCCTCAATGGACGCAGATGCCTGCTGTGTTGAAGCAGAGGTTTCTTCTGTTATTGCGGATATACTCTGAACGGAGCTGTTAAGGCTGTCAACCTTTTCAGTAACCTGAAGCATCCTGCTTTCTATTTTCTTTATACGCTCCGTTAATAAAGCAACATTGGAAGCAACCTCACTAAATATAGATTCTGTTTTTTGAACAATATCTCCTTGCATGCGTATTTTGCCCTCAGCCATATTTACTCTACTTATTGTTAAGCTTACAGCATCCTGAATAGCCTTTACGTTTGAGAATACTTCCTTTGTTGATTTTGAAGAAGATTCAGCAAGTTTTCTCACTTCCTCGGCAACTACTGAAAACCCTTTACCGTGTTCACCAGCACGTGCTGCCTCAATAGCAGCATTTAAAGCCAGAAGATTGGTTTGATCTGCTATTAAACTAATGGTATTTACTATAGTATTAATTGCCTCCGTTTTCTCTTCCAAGGTTTGTACTGCATTTACAACCTCATCTGTCAATTTTATAGTATCAGACATATGAGTGTTTTGTTCCAGCACAGCATCTTTACCTATAGCAACTGCATATTGAGTTTCATCAAACTGTCTGATGACGCTTTTCATATCCTTGGAAGTTGTATTCGCCAATTTATTTATTTCATTTAGTTCATCACCTACAAAGATTACTTCAGCAGCAACATCTTGACTGCCTTTTGCTATTTCCTGTGAAGTAAATGCAATTTGCTCAGTGGCACTATGCAGTTCAGATACTATAGTAGAAAGTGATTTGGAGTCATCCGAAAGCTTAATAGCTGATTCAGCTGCTTCTGAAATAGTGATTCTAGTTTTTTCCATTAGCTGATTAAATTTTTGTGCTACTGTGCCTATTTCATTTTTATCTGTAATACTTAGGCTGACTGTTAAATCTCCATCAGCTTCCGCTATGTCAGATATTTTGTTTCTTAAGGTTATTAAAGGCTTTGTAAGTCTTAATATGAACAATACACCAATAGTCAATCCGCCAAATATAAATACGAATAACGTAACAATACTTCCAATTTGTAATAATCGATAATTGCTTTCTGATTGCACCAAGGTTTGGCTTAGGGACTTATCAGCAAAAACTTTAGTATTCTCAACAATAGCATCAATACTGTCAGTAGGAGCTCTATCAATACCTTTAACCAGTTTATCTACAACATGCTTACTATCAGGGTTTGCACCATCGTAGCTTTTCAATGCATCCCGATAGCTGGAACCCAGCTCTTTGTGGACATTTAATGCTTCTTCAACGGAAGCTGTATCCATTCCAAGCTCTGTCATAATTGCCTTTATACTTATCAAAAACCCCTGAGTTGCCTTTTCCTCATTTTCAAAGCCCTCTAAGTACTTATTATAAGCCTCAGGATCTCCACCTCTAAGCAGTACATTTTTCCACTCCTGTACCTGCTTTTTAAAATGAACCTGGGCTTCTCTGGCAGTATCAACTGCATCTATTAATTTTTGTGAAGACTTAACGCTGTAATTCAATTCAGAGTTTATTCTTTTAAATATAAACATGCTTGAAATACTGGAAAAGCCCATAAGTACAATGAAGAAAAGAATTAATGCAAAAAACCTGGTTCTTATGCTGACATTTTTCATAAAAATTACTCCCCCTAAATTAATAGCTTTATCATGTAATTGTATATGTTAGTATATCTAACATTAATTATATATTAATATATAATTCGAGACACTGGGATGTTTTATATGTAAATCCATTTTATTCCTAAGTATTTTTTGTAAAAAAAGCCTCTTAAGATACAATAATTATTGCAATATCTTAAGAGGCTTTTGATTTATATACGTAGTCACGCAAGCTCTGCTGCAAAATCCTCGGGTATTGCCACCACTCGCTCCGTCTCATCCTTGGTAATTTATACTATTATACTATCCCCCAAAGCCTTTATTAATTGCATTTCTGATTTGCTGAGTGATGCCGATCAAATAGCAGCCGCCCATACTGACAATTGAGCCTTGATATTCATACCCATCAAAGGTGGCAATTACCTTTAACCGCTTTACACCAAAAACCTGTTTAACATCAAAGGGTATTTCAATAAAAGAGACATACCACTCCTTTTTAAACTAATGCTGCTGTTTCCATAAGCTGCATATATATTCTATCCCACTCTGCTTTTAGATTAAGCGTTTTTACATATATCTTTTTTCCCTGAATACTGTAGACAAAATCAAATTCAGTATCTACAGTAGGATAAATCAGCAGTCCTGCTTTTTCTCCATTGAAAGTACTATTATTGATATATGCATATATCTGGTATAAGTTAGCAGCGATAAGCTTTTTCGCTTCTCCGACATTTCTTATTTGCAGTGCATTTGTGTAATATTTTGCATCAATAATAAGCTGTTTTTTCTTATTCTCTAAGACTATATCCGTTCTCATAACAGGTAAAAAATCTACACCTATATGTTCAAAATCAGAATCTTTTTTCCATTCAAAAATAGGTGAATATACACGTACCGAAGTTAGCTCCTTTTTATAAAAATTAAGTATAAATTTCTCATAGAGTGCAGCCATTCTATTATCACGAACAAAATCCTTAAAAATGGTTTCTCCTTTTTGGGAAGAAACAATTGTCTCATCAAACAAAAGCTCACATATATCAATAATCAGCTTATAAAAGTTATTGTTCCTATGGTATCTGATACGTGAAAAATGCTCTTTCCCTAGTCTCAACACTTCTATTTCTTTAAAATAGCTGTTAATATAAATAAGCTGCTCCTTAATCTTTTTATCCAGCTTTTTATAGTTTATAAGCGAACATATTGATGTCCTTATTATTTGGTTAAGCAAAACGTTAGATGTCAATTCATCAAATTCACAGCTTAGCTTTCCATTAATAAAGCTCTGCCTTCTTAAAGTATCTGCTATATTTATTTTGCCTCTAAGGGCAGAAAGCTCATCAGATGTACATACATATTCCCTGTTAAAGCCACGTTTAATAAGCAGATTCAAACTATTTACAAGTATCTTTCCAAACAGATCATATATATTAGCAAATTCTTCATTTGATAAGCTGATATTGCCGCCTTGCTTCAAAACATCATAAGCATAGCTTAACATATAGTATATATTTTGGATTGGTATTATATTAGACATTTATATCACCCCAGCAAGTAATCCTTATACTCCTGTGCTTTTCCCTCGTCATCGAACCAGTATTCCTCAATAAGCGGATTTATCTCATATTCTATAACGCTGCGGTACCAATCCTCATTAGTTGAGGGATAACAAAAATAACTATGCCCTATACGGAATCCCTTACCTAAATTGCTGTCAGATGCGATTTTTTCATTTATATATCCTATCCTGCTGATTATCTTTTCTATCAAACTTGATTCAAGCCCTGCCCTGACTAAATGCTCTTTAAATGCAGCCGTGTTAAAAGCCGGCTCAATCTCAATAAAACAAAACCTTCTTCTAAGTGCATAATCAATTATTGCTATAGAACGATCAGCAGTATTCATCATACCGATTATATAAACATTACGAGGTACATAAAAGCGGCTGTCTGGCTTATATGTGAGGGGTACAGCAAATCTTGAGCCTCGTTTGTCATTTTCAATAAGCATTAAAAGTTCTCCGAAAATTTTGCTTAGGTTTCCTCTATTTATTTCATCAATTATAAAATAGTAATCTCTATCAGGATCATTAGATGCCTTTATGCAAAACTGATAAAATATACCATTTCTAAGCTCAAACCCTCCACCCTCAACAGGTCTAAAACCCATTACAAAATCCTCATATGAGTAGTTTTGATGAAACTGAATCATTTCGATTCTTGAATCATCAATTGTTCCCATAAGTGAATAAGCCAGCCTTTTGGCTGCAAAGGTCTTGCCCACACCAGGCGCACCTTGAAAAATTATATTTTTCTTTCTTCTCATAAGAATTGCTATTTCATCATATTGCTGTTCAGAAATAAAAACTTCATTTAAAAAATCTTCCTTGGAATATGTATCTAATGAGCTTTCTGGATTAGCCGGATTATCTTCTTTTATTAAATCTATTATAACTTCATATTCCTCTGGAGTAAGCTTAAAAAGGCTTCCCCTTGGTGTTTTAAAATACTCCATATTTTGGAGCTCATCAATCTCAAGCAACTCACTATATTTGATAGGAGTAATAAGATTTTTTACTTTTTCAACCCAAATCCGCTCTCCATCATGTGCTTTTGCAATTTTACAAATAGCTGCAATTGCTTTTTCTGGATATGACTCATATCCAATAACAATATCCCCAGCTTTTACATTCTCAAAATTTTTATATATTTTCCTCTTATTACCATTTTCATTAATTGATGTATATTCAACAATTTGACCAACCTCAATATTTGTAAAGCTCCATATCTTCGGACTTGCATTCAGCCACCAGTAGTTTGCAGCCTCATTAGCAGCATCAGCAGTTTGAGCTGCTATTTCGTCTGAACCCAATAGCTGAGTACTTGCAGCATCCGCTTGTGCTATGGCTGTGCTATTATCTAAATAAATTTCCGTTTCATCATTTACAATTTCTTTGTTTCTGCCATAAATTGATAATCTCATGTCCATTGCTCTGTAGTTTTTAAACAAACATTTTTCATCTCGAAATCTCTTTAACTGCCTTGAATTTTGTATATAATAGCTCAATTCTCCAGGCTTATACAATGATACTCCTTCTATGTGGAAAAGTGTTATTGTACCATTAACTGCACTATTCATAATAGGAAAGGTGTATGGCTTTAAGCAGTGCAGCATTATGGAAGCCGCAGCACTTTGCATTCCGCTTATGCCTCTTTCAATAGCTTGCTGCATCTTAGCAAGCATAGCTTCGTCATTATTCATATCCTTTAGCTCTATACAAAGAGATATGAACCTTTCTGCACTTGCTTTATCTGATTTTGAAGCAAAGCTTTGAAAGCCAGTGCCAAACATTCCTATTGTCCACCCTGACTTATTGAATTCTTCTGCAATATTTTCATATTTATGCTGAACGGCATTTGATTTGACTTTATGCAGAACAGCAGAAAGCCGCTGTTTTTCTCTCATATCTAAATTACTATCATTGATTTTCTGACGCTTGGCATCAACTCCACATTTCCAAGTGCCCACCGCCATCAAATACAAAAGGTTTAAATCACAAATATCAAGACGCTCTCTAGGAATAGTTGATAGTGAGTTGACAGTTTCTCTCACTAGCTCATATGATCCATCATGCTTGTCAGGCTCTACATCAGCAATTGTTTTAAGCTCTTCAATAATGCGGTTTTCTTTAAATTCTATGTATAATTTCAACGCAGATTTTAGCGTATGTATTCCATTATAAACGTCACCATCTATAGGTATACTATGTTTCGGCTTGCTGCCGAGAGTTTTGTCTGTTTTTGTATAATTAAGCTTCTCCATAATGCTTGCACATTTATCTATACTATATAATCTGTCTAAGTCGCCGTAGAATTTTTCGATTCTAAGGCAGTTGGATATTCTTGCGTTGGTGGTGGTTGTATCAAGCTTTTTGTAGCCTGTAAGCCAGTTATAAAATAAATCCTTGTTCATTTTATCCCCCCATAATATTTGTCAGTACAACTATTTTTGAGTCAATATTTATATACACTCTAATTATATCAGATATCTTGTCCCATAAAACGGAAAATGCTATTTATTTATGTGTAAACAGTTAAAAATATCCTTTAATATTGCCATATATCTACAATATTAAAGGATATTCTAATAGCTATTTAATAAGCTTTTCTATGTTCATTTTTGCATAAATAATCCTGTGTATCTCAACATCATACTCATTAACTATATAAAAAACCATGTACTTATTCACAGGTAATAATCTGTATTCATTTTCTGACTGGTCTAATTGCTTATAGACTCGGCAAGAATATGGAAATTGCTTAAGCCTAGAAATAGAGTTATCAAGTGCATCAATTAAATCCATTACAGCCTTTGGTGCTTTTAAGGTATCTGCAATATATTGTAATATCTTGCAAAGATTTTTGCGCCAAAGGCAGATATTTCAGTTTATACATTACCTACATCTACTTTATTAGAAAGTCTCGCTCGCAAATCCGAAACCAGTCTAATATGCGGCATATAATCACCTCATTGTTAATTTATGTTGGTGTTCAGCAAAGCTGAACCCATTGATTTTCCTTGATTTATTTAAACTGGAAACAAGCAACTTCACCTCAACGCCTTAAAACCTGCTAAAATAGTGGTTTAGAAAGGAGATGAGCTAAGTTGTTGTTACCAAAT
>CALGKJ010000001.1 GCA_937930535.1 uncultured Clostridia bacterium | reverse complement strand
TTTTTAGCTTGGTATAATTTAAGTTTTAAGCTAAAAACCCTATATTTCATTATTATAGCATAAATAGTCGATTTGCTGAGAAGTAATATAATGGATATGGGAGGTAAAAATAAAAACACCTTCTGTATAGGTTTTTAATCTATATAGAAGGTGCTATTATTATTTATTCTTCATTAGGTAGTATAGCATTGTGGTAAACATCCTGTACATCATCGAAATCATCGAACATATCCATCATTTTGTTTATTTTCTTGATTTCTTCTGGATTTGCTATAAGTGAGTTGTTTCAACTATTCTCAATTTTATTATGTGTAAAAATGCATTTAACTATATGAATATTTTTCATAGTTAGATTGTTACATTTTCCATAACTCAACGCTAGTATACCATAGCAAATCATATAAATTCAAGGTTTGAGCCATGATGTACGTTCAAACAGCATAAGAAATTTAAATCAATATTTGCAAGCAAAGTGCAAAAAACATCCACTCAATATTATCAATTTATAACAAAAACAAAAGGGCAGTAAATTCGCCTTTAAACTCTATTATCTCTATATCTCTTTTGTCTGAAACTAAATAATTGCTTTGATTAAGAATATTGTATATCATCTATTAAGCCGTATGGTAAATCCTTTGTTCCGTCACCATCAAATTCTTTAATTACATGTTTCCTATCTAAGAAAGTTGGATACCCATTATTTACGACAATAAGCTGTATATCATTTTGATATTTTTCATCCATGCTAATAAAGAATTTAATAATCGAATTAAATATATCTTCATCTTTGAAAAGTTCATCATCAGCCTTTGCTCCTAAATTTTTCCTTGGAGAATCTATTACTATAAACCCAAGATGGTTATACTTCTCAGATCTCGCCTCCACAGCAATGGCTAAATAATAAGCCATAGTAATAAGAGTAACACCAGCCAAACTGCCAAGTTCTCTATAAAGTCTTTCTCTCACATAAGGCAAATATGTTTTCCCATCTATATATGCATTTTCTAACTTTGGAAATTTAAAAGCTTTTAGTATATCATTAAACTGTTTTGATAAGCTCTCAATTAGTAATTCCTTGTTTATAGAGATATTCTCAGTTTGGTTTATTCTTTGTCTCAAATCACTTATTGCTTTATCCTTGATATCAATTAGTTTCTTAAATCTTTCTAACTCCAAGAGTATTTTGTAGTTATTATCTAACTCTCGTAGTATTCTGTTATCTTCACCAATTTCATAATTCAATTGTTCCATTTGCTCTATAAATGGATTAATGTAGTTCTTATGTAAATGTAGTAGCTCTTTTTCTAAGCTATATAGGTCAGTTTTATAATTATCGCTCTGTTTAATAAGTGTTTCTAAGTTTGCCACTTCTGTTATATTGAAGCTCTTAAGTTCCTTAAGCTTCTTAGCTAGTCTTTGTTTCTGTAGTTTAAGCTCCATCACTTCATCTATATCAGCGTTTGCTTTTTCTTTTCCACATAAACCACACAGTTGGGGTTTATCATTTTCTATTGGCTGAAGGCAGCTAGGGCAGTTTATAAAATCGAATTTTTCAAGTGCGTGATAACCATCTATAATAAAATCAATTTTATCCTTTTCGCTAATGTATTGATTTCTAAGAAGTGTAAGTTTGTTCAAATATTCATTCTGGTCACTTATACTTTTCTCAATTTTTTGGATGTCACTTTTAAGGCTTACAATTTTGTTCTGTAAACTTAGTGTAAGTTTATCATCCGTCTTACCTTTTGATTTTATCTCATGTAGCTGTTTTTGCTTTTCGTGAATAGTATTATTAATTAGTTCTTTCTTTTCTAAATAAGTTTCAAAATTAATTATCTCAGTACTTGCTAAAAACTCATGTATGCCGTCTAGTTTTATTTGCAAATCTCTTAACTCTTCTTGTTTCATACGCAAGCTTGTTTTCAGTTCTGCTAATAGTTCATCATAAATATTAAATATTATTTCGAATGTTGGTTTTCTCTTTATTGATGTTGCCCAATGCTTTTCTCCCATTATATTCTCATTATCTATTTCTGTTTGCCGAAGGTACGAAAATTTATATACGTCTCTAAAACTAAAAGCTTGGTTCGCAACCTTAATATTAGATAAATCCAATTTTTCTAAGAGAAAAGCTGACAATGATTTTTCGTTACTCGGTGAGTCAACATCTAACTTATCAAGAAATTCATATGTATTAACCTTTTCGTTCCAAGTAAATATTGCGACAGGTTCATTAAATTGAAATAGTTTCCTGATTATTTTAAATTTCTCGTCATTAACCATTACTTCAAGTTCAACTGATTTGCAACTTTGTCCTATTTCAATATAGTCTTTATGTGATGAGGCACCAAGTGAATAGTTAATCATCTCTAGAATAGATGTTTTACCAGTGGAAGTGGGTCCTGAAATATAATTTAACCCATCTTTAAAATTAACTTCGTAATTCTTACGAACACCTATTAATGCTAGCTTTAAAAGCTTAAACCTCTTACTCATGCTTATCACCTTCAAATCTTATCTTAATACTGGTTCTATGAAGTATTTCTTTCTCAACATCACTATCTTTCATTTTTGTAACATTTGTCTTAATATAGTTAAGTACCTCTAGCAAGGTATTTTTATAACTAGATTTTAGGCTATTAATTACCTCTAATCCTTTTTCTGTTATTATGTAGCACATCTCTTTACTACGTAATTCCTTAGATATTAAACCTTTTGCTAATAGGTAGCTTAAGGTTTTATTATACTCACTAATATTTGGTTTCCAGTGAAAAAATGCATAATATTCGTAAAAACTGTACTTTGTATCAATAGACAATTTATCACTGCCAATCATAGTATTTGGATATTTCAAGTAATAGTCATACATCATAATTTTTTCAATATTGAGAGTATTCTTTGCCTTATCAAATTTTGATATTAGAAGCAGTATACGAATTGAATCCATCACAATGTTGCCAAGAAGGAGCTCAGACTGTTTACTCATCTACGCTCTCCCCCTTCTCTAAAAATCGTTCCAATTTCTCTTCATAATCTTTTAGCCAGCCAACTTTACATTCATCTGATAATTGATGAAGGATTCCTTTTTTTGCAACTAGTGTAATATCATCAGATGCTTTTAAAGTTGTTGTATCCAAATCTTCTATCCTCTCATAAGTTTTAGATAGAAGGGTATTACCATCAAAATCATCATTATACTGCCTGTATTGAGTGTGCCAAACACTTTGAATCTTTGTTTTTAACTGACTATACATTATAATATCTTCAGAGTTACCTTTACTTTCAATGGAACTCTTTGCAATTTCTGCATTGAAAAATTCCTTCTTGCAAGTATCATTATCAGATATTCTAGCCGATTCAAGTTTTTTAATAAAAATACAGTCTTCATACTCCAATAATGAAGTATCATCGATGTCATAAATTTTCTCTTGGTAATATCTTTTTGTTTCTTCTAGACTTATTAATACCTGATTTAAAAGTTGAATTGTTTCATTATCAAATGTAGTATTATAAAGGTCATATTTTTTGAGTTCTCCTATTAGAAAGCTTCCATCCAAAATCTTTATATTCTTTTTATGTTTCTCTTCCATTTTCTTTTTCCAAGACCACCACCACGTGTGTTCATTAATATTTAATACACACGGAACGCATAAATACCAATTTTGTAGTTTGAACTTATCTGAACTAATTGCTCTATTAAAAGATTCTCTTATCTGTGATTGTTGAGCAATTCTTATCCCATCAATAAAAAACTTACACTGATATACATCAATTACTTGAGAGTAGTCTCCAACAAAAATATCTATTCCACCATCTCCTTGAGAAACTGCTACTGGGTATGCATCTTTATACTTCGATTGCATTAGCTGAACGCAAATCTTTTCAAATACTTCTCGAGCTCCTGCATCAGAATACTTGTCCCTTAAATATCTGAAATCACGCTCCATTATTTCACCACCTATACCATATCATAAATACATTATATATCATACCTTGGTATATTTCACCATCATATAATAATTTTCGATACTTTCAATGTCGAATATAAACAAGCATATAAGAGTAGTTTATTAGTTAATTAAAATAATACTCTTTTAAATCTACTTTAGAGTTAAACGTACTTTCTCATATAAAATCAGGTTTTCATTCTATCGATTCTCAAATATACCTATATACCAAGCAAAATATTTTACAATAAAGACAAGAGCATCGCAATAACGCTGCTCTTGTTAAAAACAAAATGCGCATCTGTTTTCATATCTATCAAGGATTTTTTCTTTTGTTTGACTAACTCCAAATCTCAAAAGCAATTTGTAGCAGATGATCTTCCCTTTTATCAATGCTATTTTTGTCCCATAACATCCTTTCTCTAGCATCACCATTTTTAAGATAATCAACATAAAGAATATCATTTACCACATGAAGAAATGCGTCTTTATATGCGACTTTCTTACCATTAAAAGCTTTTGTTCCACATCTACTATTAATTTGAGATGTCAAAACAACCAAATTACCTAATCTATTCACATTATTATCAAATGCATTTTTTTCATTACCCATTGTACCAACCCAGTTTTTATATGGGTCAGATTCAGGACAAATATGCTCAATAGAATCATTTGCTGAACTCATAAATATATTTTCCCAAAGGTCATATCTGATTGCAGCCTTTCGAACAGTTGCGATATATTTTTCATATTTAAAAAAGAAATACTTAAGTTCTTGTTGGGCGTCTCTATGCCAGTTCCTTTTATCTCTCAAACTTTCAAGAGCTACTTTAATCGGTGAATCCTTGCCAATTTCTTCTATTCTAAAAATAATCTTTTCTTTGAAATTCAATGACTCAAACTTTTCATATTCGTAGAGGTTATCTTTCTTGTTTAATGGGTTATAAATATTATTATTAAAAATCTCCTTTCCTAATCTAATAAAATCACCTACATTTCTTCTTGTATCTTTCATCATTCCATATGTTCTAAATAAGATTTTTTCCCAATGCTCTAAAATTTCCCTTTTTTCATTTATATCTAAAAGTCTATTAATTACAATAGAAACATATAAATACCTGGCTTGTTGTATTGAATAAAAAAAGTTATATTCAGGTATATCTGATAATTCTTTTACTTTAGTAGCAACCGCTAGTATTGTACTTGCAATTTTAAGAATGTTATCTGCATTTTTATATGAAAAGTTTTTAAAGAAATCTAAAGCAGTTTCATTACTAGGCAATTTCCCTTTTTCTTTCTCCGAATATAGAAACGCCGCAGTAAAAGTAAGTAATTCATCACCATTAATCTCTTTAACTCCGAGAATCTTGTAAATTTCTCCCCAGTATGATTGCAGTTGTTGGATATATTCTCTAGAGTTTGTTAATTTTCCGAACTTTTCATATACAATCCCCATCAAAACACTTTTTGTTTTATCAAGCCAATTTACAACAAGTCCTCTACTATTTAGTACTTCAAAAACTGTATATACAATAGACTCATCATCAATTTCATAAAATATAAATCCAAGACGATTTTTAACTATTGATAGGAGTTCGATGATTTTTCGACCTTCTTTGTTTTTCCAGTCGCTAACAAATTTTTTACATGATACAAATAAATCATATAAGTTCTTTTCAGCAAGAGTCTTAATACTATTTTTATCTGGTATTACACAATCCCTAATGTATTCCCTAAATAATTCTGCTTCATTATGGTTTGTCTGAAGCAAAATTATATCTTTATTTTCTCCTTTGACCAGTAGCTTCTCTATCTCATTCGATTCTTCAATTTCTTCTGTATTCCCCTTTTTTAACTCAATACTGATTGCTTTTAGTAAGGCAACGAGAGTTGTTAATCTTTGTTGACCATCAACAATGTCATACACAAACAATTCTTTTGAACCAACTTTACGAATTTCATCATGTCTTTTTAAGCAGACAATAGTGGCCATAAAGTGATATGTATCTTTTTTGAAAGTTTTAGTAATATCGTCAAATAAATCTTGACGCTGCCTTGCTTCCCAACTATAAGAGCGTTGATAACTTGGAATCCTAAATAACCTTCCCTCAAGTAGCTCTATGAGTCTGTGGTATTTCGGTTGCACTGAATTCATAATATTTCCTCCCCTAAAAAATTACTGTTCATTTTGCAGACTCTATAACTATAAGGCTTTCGCACCTTATTACAAACTGAAATTATCTTAAGATATACACACTATAATGCACATCAAAATATTGCGATAAATGTCATGTATTGTGTAAAAAGCCAAACTCTCAATGTCTTTCGAATCAGAAATTGTAAACAAAACTACAAATAATACTATTCTTCACATCATGCTATTTACCTTTTAAATGTTGCCATAAAAAATCAAAAAAATAGTTCATTGAATAATCTGAAATTGATTTAAAAAATACCAACAATGGGAATATAAGTGCTACACCCTAGATCATCAATAACAAATATCTAAAACCTGAAAACTCACGCACCACCACTCTATAAAGTAAAAAAGACAGGTTTTCACCTGCCTATAAAAGCTTCGCCTTCCTTTCCATTTATTACCTTGTAGTATTAGTATAAAGTGGTGTGGTATAAATATTTGAATGTCCTGCTTTGTTTGCGACCTCATGCACAGAGTACCTGATTCAAAAGCATGTGACCTCCAAAAGTACCTTAAAACATGTGGTGTTATTTTCTTTGATTACCTGTTAAATAGCCTATTAACTACAGTTCTGTCTAAAGGTTTCTCCCTGTTGTTTACAAAAAGATATTAACTTTGAGTATTCCGCTACTTTATGTATTCTCTGGCAGCATGCAAAATCTTATCACTTGCAAATACAAGTCTTTGCTTGTTTCCTTTACCTTCTTTTACTGTTATTTCCGCCCCTATTAAATCTACATCCTGTATCTTGAGGTTTAATACTTCCAAGATTCTTAATCCAGCATAAGCCATTATAGTCACTATGGCATAATCCCTTTTGCTCTCGTTTTCTAAATGTCTCTGTCTGAAAGCTTCAACTTCCTTTTTGCTCACAGTTGCTGGTGAAGCGAACTGATACTGAACCTTGATATAATCTCTCTTGGTAATCACAATTTCATTCTGTATTTTATCCATTAAGAACTCATTAAACTTTGAGAGTGAATCCAGCTTTGCATTAATGCTCTTTGTATCCTGCTTCTTGATATTCTAAAAGTAGTTTTTAAATTCTAACACATTTTGCTTGTAAAGTTTGATGAACTCCATTCCAAAACTCTCATTATACCAATTAAGATAACCTTGTAAATGCTGTATGTAACTCTTTAATGTATATACACTTTTACCTTCCTGCTCCAAGTAGGATTTGAACTCATCTATTATCTCTAAACCCTCCATAAATTATGTTGCAAATTATCATTATAAGTATTTATGCATAACGCTTTATTCAAAAAATAAATGCCAGCTTCTATAAGAAGCCAGCATTAAAAATTATAATATTTAATCTTCACTTTCAATTACTTTAATTTCTCCATGTTGCTTTTCATATTCCTCAATATGTTTTTCAAGCAAATACTCAATTTGCATAGCAATAGACCTTTTGTTTTTATCTGCTATGTACTTAATTTTATCAAAATTAACTTCCTGCAATCTTAAAGTAAATACTCTTTTATTAGTAGCCATTATAATTCTCCTATCATAGTGATGGCACTTATGCATGTTAATATTATCCAGAGCGGATTCAAAAATTTGATTTTAGGGGCTGATGGATTTATGTCAAACAGCCCTTAAAATCATTTCACCTAAGTCTAACACAGCTTTAGCCTGTCCTAATACATCCATACCAATAATAGCATCAATTTCAAAGCCATATTGCATGGCTCCTACATCTACTTTGATATTTTTTAAGATAGCAGTATCTAGCTTTATAACTTCTACATTTTTCTCATATACTGCTTCAATACCGCCTACGCCACGTACTATACTTATTTCATCATCTGCATTTGGACCTAAACCTAAATTAATAGCAGTTTCAGTTGAAATGATTGTAGTGGCTGACCCTGTATCTATTAAAACTTTAAAGAGTTCAATGCTATTATCAGCATTTATAAGCTCAACCTCAGCAAATGGTAATCCATATCTAAAGTATAATTTCATCTTATACCCCTCACGCCTGTCCAGCTTCTTTCTTTCACATTTAGTTCAGGTCGGGAGGTATGGACAACATAATATTCCTTTTCTGGATGAGCTTTATGAAGTTCTACATATCGGCGTAAAGCTCCATTGTTGTCATTGCCAAAGAACTCAACTATTTGAATATTTTCTATTATTCGACTCATTCCTTCTGTATGAGCTTCGACTGCTTCTATTATTACCCACTGTTGAGGATTGCTATTTTTTAAATCTTCCCAACGCATTTTAATTCCTCCATTAAAATTATTCCATGCTTAGTAAATTAAGCTAAAAACCCTATAGTTATACACGTTTATGCTATCTTTATATTATACATTTATCTATATAAATTATATCATTACCAGTGCAAGTTTAAAATTATAAAATAAAAAAAGTCTACCAGTGGTATGCTTATCCAGTGGTAGACTTTGGTAGATTTTTTATTTATTTTTTAAGATTTCATTTATTATTTTACAGTTGTTAGTAGAATAATCACCACTAATCATTTGATGATGCTGACCATGTCCATTATATATTGACAGGTTTTTAGAAACATTGTTTTTCCATAATTTAATCTTTAGCTGGTTGAATTCTTCATCCTCTATATCAGCTAATATTAAATGCACATCTGCATTCAGCTTTTGTTGGTTGTATACAAAATCCTCCAGATAGATTAAAAACTTTTCACATTTTTTCTTTACGTTTCCATTTATATATTCTGTTCCTAGATACTTTCTAAGCATCTCATGCTCATTTAGATAATTATTTATGTCCTCCATACATATTGCAACTTTTTCCTCTAAGGTCATATCATCATTTTCGTTGCTTTCTGAATTTTTATCTTTTAGTACAGTATCTAAGATTATTAAATTTGATACTTCATGTCCACTATTTACTAATCTGGTTGCAACATCGTATGCCAAATTTCCTCCCGCAGAATATGCCATTATTATATATGGACCTTTATCCTGTTTAGCAGTTATTAACTTAACATACTCATCTATTCTGTTATCATCTTCTATAAAATCCAACGCATAGAAGGAATGCGAGTTAATTTGCTTTGCTATTTCAAAATAAGCTAGTCCATATCCAGATACAGGGGGAAAAGCAAATATATTATTTTGTTTTGACTGATCAATTTGCTCCAGTTGATTCAGCAGATACATATCACCGCTGTCGCTCATATTAAATCTGCTTTTGTCCAAGTATTCCCCTATACCCTTTATTGTTGGAGTGTCAAATATTTCCTTTATAGGTATGAGTACCCCTAGCTCTCTATGTATACTTGCTACTAAGCTTACCAGCTTTAACGAGTGTCCTCCAAGAACAAAGAAGTTATCATTTATACCTATGTCTTCTACTTCAAGTATTTTAGTCCATAATTGTACAAGTTTTTGTTCAATTTTATCTCTTGGTGCTTCATATTCTGCTCTTGCAGGTATATTTTTCATATATTCGTTTACATCAGGCAAGGCTTTTCTATCTGTTTTTCCATTTGATGTTAATGGAAGTTTATTTAGCGGTACAAAATAAGATGGTATCATGTAATCCGGCAGTTGTTTTGCAAGGTATTCTCTTACCTCCGATATTGAAAGCTCCTTATCAACAACTTGCAGGTCATCAGCAACTATATATGCACATAGGTATTTGCTGCCCTGATTATCCTCTTTTGCAATTACTACCGCTTCCTTTATGTACGGATGATCTAGCAGCTTATTTTCTATTTCTCCAAATTCTATTCTAAATCCACGGATTTTCACCTGATGATCCATTCTTCCCAAATATTCAATATTTCCATCAGGCAGCCACCTTGCCAAATCTCCTGTTTTGTACATTCTTAAATAGTCTGTATTGCTTATGTCTTTAGCTTCAAAAGGGTTAGGAACAAATTTTTCTGCTGTAAGCTCCGGCTTATTAAGGTAACCTCTTGCCAAGCCTACTCCTGTTATGCATAATTCACCTGCTGCTCCTGTGGGTTGCAGCTTATTATGTTTATCTACTACATACAGCTTTATATTATCTATGGGCTTGCCTATAGGGACTTTTTCTATTTTTTCGTTGGGGCAATCAAAGTATGATACGTCTACTGTTGCCTCTGTTGGTCCATATAAATTCGTTAATTTAGTCCCATTTGTTTTGTTTAATGTGCTGTTGAATTTTTCAACCTGATGCACTGTTAATGCTTCACCGCTTGCAAATACTTGTCTTAAGCTTTTTAATCTTCTGATATCCTCTTCTTTTAGGTATTCTAAGAAAGTATTCAGCATTGATGGAACAAAATGCATAACTGTTACTTTATTTTTCTCAATTGCCTTGATTATTTCCTCAGGGTCTTTTTCACCGCCCGGAGTCAGCATACAAACCTGTGAACTCTCTAACGACCACCATAAGAGTTCCCACACAGATACATCAAATGCATAGGTTGTCTTTTGCAGTATTACATCATTATGGGTTATAGGATATCTTTTTTGCATCCATTTGATTCTATTTATAGTTGAATGATGTTCAATCATTACCCCTTTTGGCTTCCCTGTTGAACCTGATGTATAAATAATGTATGCAAGGCTATTTGGTAACGCTATACTGTCTAAATTATCTTTTGATGAGGTATATATGCCTTGATCGTTAATATCTATTATTTCACCAAACTCTACCTTATTTACAAATCTGGATTGTGCAATAAGCATCTTGGAGCCGCTGTCTTCCAGCATATATTGTATTCTATCCTCGGGATACTCCGGGTCTATAGGCAGATATGCACCTCCAGCTTTTAAAATTCCCATTATTCCTACTATCATCTCCAAGGATCTTTCCATGATTAATGCAACTATATTGTCACGCTGCAAACCCTTGCTTCTTAACATTCTCGCAAGCTGATTGGCTTTTTCATTTAACTCTTTATAGGTTAAACGGCCTTCTCCGTATACTACTGCTGTGTTATCGGGTGTTTTTCTTACTTGCTCCTCGAATAACTGATGTATTGTCTTATTGCTTGGATAATCGGCATCTGTATTATTGAATTCTATTAATAGCTGTTGTTTTTCTGCTTCTGTAAGCATATCTATATCTGCAAGAGGAATATCTATATCCATGGTTATTTGAGAAATAATATTGACTAAATGCTTGCACATTGCTTCTATAGTTTCTTTTCTAAACAACCTTGTACAGTATTCCAGATTTATGATTAACTCTTCTGAAGCTTCTACTGCTGTTAATGTTATATCAAATTTTGATACATTATTTTCCGTTTGATATGGCTTTATTTTTAAGTCTCCCAAGGCTAATGTCCCTATATCTGTATTCTGCAATACCAGCATTACATCAAATATTGGATTTCTGCTCATATTCCTTGGTATGTCCAGCTTTTCCACAAGCTCTTCAAATTGATAGTCCTGGTTTTCATATGCTTGCAGTGCAGTTTCCTTTATTTCCATAAGGAATTGCCTGAAGTTTTTACTTCCCTCCGGGAAGCTTCTTATAGCAAGTGTATTAACAAACATTCCTATAATATTCTGAAGGTCTGCGTGTGGTCTTCCTGCTATTGGGCTTCCTACTATTATATCTTCTTGACCGCTATGCTTTGATAATAGCACTTTATACACTGCAAGCAGCAGCATATATATGGTTGTATTTGTTTCTTTTGCTATTTTTCTCAGCTTCTGTGTTAGCCCTGCTTCAATAGTGAAGCTTATATTATTTCCCTCAAAGCTTTGCAAAGGTGGTCTTTCATAATCAGCAGGAAGATTGAGTACAGGCAGCTCACCCCTAAGCTTATTCATCCAGTACTCTTCCTGAGCTTTAAGCTTTCCATTTCTGAACAGCTCATTTTGCCAGCTTGTATAATCCTTGTATTGTATTATTAGCTTTGGAAGCTCTATACCCTCATATATATTGGTAAAATCCTTTACCAGTATAGCCAAAGATAAACCATCTGAAATTATATGATGCATATCAAAAGCTAATATGTATTTATCAAGACTGCTTTCAAGAAGTCCAACCCTTAATAAAGGCCCATTATTTAAGTCAAAGGCTCTGATAAACTTATCTATTGCTTCTTGCGGAGATAGCTTGTTATCTAACATTTCTATATTAAAAGGTATTTCTGTATGTACTTTTTGCAGCAAGCCTTCTTCTGTTAGTTCAAAACTCGTCCTTAAAGCTTCATGCCTTTCTATAAGCTTTTGCATTGTTTGAGCAAGCTTATCAAGCTTGAGCCTTCCTTCAACCTCAAATACTGCCGGAATATTGTAGCTGATACTTTCCAGTTCAAACTGCTGTAGGGTATATATTCTTTTTTGTGCTGAAGATGCACTATATGTCAGGGCTTCCTTTACTGGTTGTATTTCTAAGTATAAGCTTCTTTCTAAAGTATTTATGTATTGTGATATTCCCTTAATTGTTGGGTTTTTAAATATCTCGCTTAATGGTACTTCTTTATCTAATAATTTATGTATCTTAGCCGTCATACTGGTTGCTTTCAGGGAGTGTCCGCCTAATTCAAAGAAATTATCGTTTATTCCGATATTATCTACTTTCAGGATTTGATTCCATATACTTGTTAGCTGCTCTTCTACTGCATTTCTTGGTGCCTCATATTCTGCTTCTGTTGCTGCTTTTTTATCAGGCTCAGGCAGTGCCTTTCTATCCAGCTTCCCATTTGATGTTAAAGGCATTTTATCAAGTTGTATAAAGTATGATGGTATCATGTAATCTGGCAGTTGTTGAGACAAATATTGTCTAAGCTCTGTTACTCCTATCTCTTCTTTGGCTATTATATAGGCACATAAATACTTTTCTCCAGCAGCATCTTCTTTTGTCACTACCACTGCTTCATTTATCTTTTTACTTGATAACAGCTTATTCTCTATCTCTCCCAGCTCTATTCTAAAGCCCCTTATTTTTATTTGATGATCCATACGACCAAG